>CAYQXW010000273.1:0-1502 GCA_964421615.1 uncultured Planctomycetales bacterium | reverse complement strand
AGATATCATTAAAAAAGAGCTGAATGATTTTTGCGTCTTTTTTGATTGCTGGTATAGCCAGAAAAGTCTTCGCGAGAGCGGTAAAATCCAAAGCACATTAGATTATTTAAGAGAAAAAGAATTTGTTTATGATAGTGAAGGAGCAGTTTGGTTTAAGTCAACAACGTTTGGGGATGATAAAGATCGAGTTGTTATTAAAAGTGATGGCGCGTATACTTATTTAGCTCCAGATATTGCATATCATAATGAAAAGTTTAAAAGAGGGTATGAATGGTTGATTAACCTTTGGGGGCCGGATCACCATGGGTATATTAACCGTCTTAAAGCATCAGTTATGGCTTTAGGTGGAACAGCGTCTTCAATTGATGTTGTGATTGTGCAGTTGGCAAGTATTTTTAGAGATAATAAACCAATTGAGATGTCCACACGTAAAGGTCAATATATAACGTTAAGAGAAGTACTTGATGAAGTTGGAGTTGATGCTTCCAGATTTTTCTTTTTAATGCGTAGAACCTCCAGTCATTTAAATTTTGATCTTGAAGCAGCGAAAAAACAAACTGCAGAAAATCCAGTGTATTATATTCAATATGCACATGCACGTATTTGTAGTATTTTAAAACAAAGTAATGTTGCTTTAGATGTGAATAAAATTGATTTATCAGTTTTAAAAGAAAAAGAAGAAATTGCATTAATTAAAAAGATTTGGCAGTTTTCTTTTACTTTAGATATTTGTTTAAAAACAGTTGATCCATATATGTTGACTGTATATTTACAAGAATTAGCAGAAAGTTTTCATAAGTTTTATGACCGACATAGGGTTTTAGGTCAAGAAGAAAACTTAACTCACGCCAGATTAGTTCTGCTTTGTGCTACAAAAACTGTCCTTGCCAAAGGTCTTGAATTATTAGGAGTATCAAGGCCAGAGCAGATGTAATGCATAAGATTTTAAGTATTCCACAACTAAATTCCGAAATTCAACAAAAATTAAGTAAAGAATTAAATATTTCCACAACACTTGCGCAGTTATTGATTAACCGTGGGATTACAAGTGTTAAAGAAGCGAGTGAATTTTTATTGTCAGGACTAGATCTGATAATAAACCCTTTTACTTTTTCCCAAATGCAGTTGGCTGTTGATACCATTAAAAATGCGATTAAATCCCAAAAGAAAATATTAATATTCGGTGATTATGATGTCGATGGGGTAACGTCTCTTGCTTTACTTAAAAATCTTTTACAGTCTGTCGGGGCAGATGTAGAACATTATATTCCGCATAGAGTAAAAGAAGGGTATGGATTAAGCAAAAATATAGTGAAGATTGCGGTTGATAAAAAAATTGATTTGCTTATAACCGTTGATTGTGGAACCAATAGTTTAGAAGAGATAAAACATTTAAGAGCTAAAAATATAGATGTTATTATTACAGACCATCATGAACCTGTAGATTTTAAAGGTGATCATCCTGCTACAGCTTTAATTAATCCAAAAGTAAAAGATTCACA
>CAYQXW010000272.1:0-1532 GCA_964421615.1 uncultured Planctomycetales bacterium | reverse complement strand
TGAAAGTTCGAACCAATCTTTTTTAGAAAATCCCGACCCTGTTCGGGATTTTCTTGCAAAGCGATAATTTCAGTCTGTTTTACAGTATTTAAGAATTTAGTAATGAGTTCGAAGCGATTATTGCTTTTCTGCTCAAAATCTTCTAGTTTATCTTTTAAAAGTTGTTTTTGGTTTATGAGTCCATTCTTAACTTCTCTATATTCTGATAGGTTTAAAGCACTTTCTAAATAAGCAGTCATTAGTTTTTCTAGCTTTTCGTCAATCTTTTGTATTTCATTTTCTGCATTGTGAGCAAAAAAGCGTGATGATTCAATTTTCTGCTCTTTTTCATTTGCTATTTCATCTAACATTTTCTCAACCCAATCATCAGGCAAAGAAACTTTTTGTATTAGATTATTTACTTGCTCTGAAATTTTTTCTTCTCTAGTAAAAATATTTTGTGAGCATTTATGATTAGGATTTTTTTGGGTGCAATAGTAGTAGACATATTCTTTACCACTTGGTTTTATTTTCCTATCAGCAGTGACAGTAAATCCACATTCTCCACACTTGAAAAATCCTCTGTAAAGAAAAAATTTCATCTTATCTACTTTTTGCGGTTTTGATTTTAGCTTCATCATTTCTTGAACATCGTCAAAAAGTTTCTTAGCAATAATCGCTTCGTGCTTGCCTTCAAAATATTCCCCATTATATCTTATCAAGCCATAGTAAAAAGGATTTTGTAAGACATACTGGCAATGTGAAACAGAAAGTTTTTTATCCTTGTATCCTTTTAATCCTAAATCACTGATAATCTTACGAAGTTCTTTTAAAGTATGTTTACCACTGGCATAGAGCTCAAACATCTTTTTAAGCAATGGGGCTTTTTCAGGGTCAAGATAGATTTGTTTGGTTTCTGTATTATTTAAATAGCCAAGTGGAGCTCTCTGTGGCCATAATCCATTTTTTAGTTTTTGCCGGTGGCCTCTTTTAATGTTTTCAGAAAGATTATCAATGTAGTATTTAGACTGTCCAAAGGCAATAGAAAGCATAAATTTGCCCTGTGGAGTAGGGTCAAACCAAAAAGTAGGGAATTTTAGCTCTTTTATTACTCCAGTATCTACTAAATATATAATCTGTCCACCATCAATAGAATTTCTGGCTAATCTATCAGGATGCCAAGCTAAAATTCCCATTGCTTCACCAACTTCAATTCTTTGAAGCATTTCGGCAAAAACTGGTCGCCCAGGTTTTTTAGCAGTCTGTTTTTCTATTAGTAAATCAACTACTTCTAAATTTTCTTTTTTAGCTAATTCTCTAAGCTCTGCTATTTGATCATCAATACTTCTTACTTGCCTGTCTTCATTATCAGTTGATTTACGAGCGTAGATAAAAAACTTTCTGTTTTGATTATTTTCGCTTAGCATATTTTTTACTTGAAATTATCGCTTTGCCTACATTTCAGTTTTTAATTTCTAACTTATTAAAAACTGAAATGTAGTAAAAAGATTGGTTTATATTACCTTATCCGCGCTACGCGCGGTGAACTTTCG
>CAYQXW010000271.1:0-1537 GCA_964421615.1 uncultured Planctomycetales bacterium | reverse complement strand
GAAGATCCATGGTCGCTAAAACCAGGAAGAGCTACAAACTTTACAGTCTCCTTTAAAGAATAACCGTGATTCTGCAAAGAATTTAAAAATAAATATAACTGGTATGCTCCAGACCTATATCCTGACTCAATAAACAAAATACTACCAATATCTTTACGCATATCTTTCATCATGATTTTATACTGTTCAAAAATATTTTTTGGCAAATACTGACCAGGAATTTCATAAGGTAAATCTGAAGATTTAATCAACTGCCTAACTATTGTTATAAATTTAGCTTTATTAGCAGCAAATCCACGATAAGGTAGATTAACCCCAATTTTAGTCGCATCAAGTTCTAAAATTTTTATTGCTAACGCCCTTTCTGTATCATTCAACAACATAAAAAATTCTTTAAAAGTAAGAATATATTTTGTTCCTAATGCCTCTTTTTGTTTTAAATACGGAGCAGTTTTAATAAGGATACTTTGCACTATAAGTTGATCCATATCAGAAAGTTTTTCCAAATTCAATTGTGCATATACATATTTGCCACTCATAATATTAAAAGAAAATACAAACAACAACACTACTAACAAAATAAGATTACAACGGATTGCCTTCATAAACTACCTTCCCATCTTTATTATAAATTGTTTGCCTCGGACTATAACTAAAAGAATCATTAGGATTGCTATTAACACATCCAGAATAACTCCCTACAAATTTTTTTTCTTCATCATAATAATTAACACGAATACAGTTATAATCTTTAGTATACTCTATTTCCTTATAAACTATATTTTCATCAAGATATTTAGAAATTTTTTCTTTTTCATCTTTTAAAACTAATTGTTTTTCATTACTATTATTATTCGAAATATTTTCCTGTGCAAAAGAAAAATTAGAAAACAAAATAAAACAAAAAACAATTAAAAAAATATTTTTCATTACAGGTCTCCACTTATTTACAACCACAACCGCAAGTATTTTTTTTCTGCTGTCCATCGCCATCTTCACATTTATTGCAAATCATCGGATCTTTTATCGAAGGCTTAACACCAAACAAATTTTTCGCTATCAAATTATATAAAAATCCTTCTAACGAAACTCCACACTTTTTACACTTGTTTTTAGCCATAACTTTCTCCTTTGATTACTACCTACCAACTTAAATCCTTTTCATCTTCAACCCAACTAACCTTATCATTCCTAAAAAATATATGAAGTTTTTGATACTGAGACCAATAAACCCATAAATTTTTTCTCAAATCTGGAGTTTGATAATAAGCAGGATACCCAAGAGCCAATAAAACAGTATCCTTACTCATCCCAGCATCTATAAATTTACACTGCAAAACTGTTTGCTGTTCATCTTTAGTTAAATTATACAACTGACTAGGAAAAATTCTTATATTTTTTTCACTAAAATATCTATCAAAAACTTTATGCAAGCTAATCGGAGTAGTACGAATATTATGATTTATAGTAAAAACTGTTTCATCATCTATAATAAAAAAAGATATTTTATAATCACCATATTTAATCACACTTATCT
>CAYQXW010000270.1:0-1557 GCA_964421615.1 uncultured Planctomycetales bacterium | reverse complement strand
TACAGCTATGATTATTCTGACAAATTGAACAATAATCTTTAAACGCCACACCCCCAATCATTGCTTTACTCCACACCGCAAACTCTGTATCTCCGTGTTCACCTAAAATATAAGCGTGAATATTATGCGGATCAATCTTACAATGCTGGCTTATTAAAAACCGAAACCGAGCTGTATCCAAAACTGTTCCAGAACTAATTACGCTTGATGCTAGTTTACCGGAAATTTTATACGTCGCATAAGCTAAAATATCTACAGGATTAGTCACTGTCATAAAAACAGCATCCGGAGAATATTTCATAAGTTCTGGAATAATTTTTTTATACAACTCAACATTATCCCTTACCAAATCAATTCTCGTCTGTCCTGGAGATTGTTTACGCCCAGCAGTAATCACGACTAAATCAGAATCCTTAACATCTGGATAATCTCCTGCAATAACTTCCACCCGCGAAATATAAGGCTCGCCATGAGAAAGATCCATAACCTCCCCCTCAAGCCTTTTCTTATCGATATCGACAATCACAACTTGCCGGGCTATCCCGCTAATCATAAGCGCATACGCATATTTCAAGCCAACATTACCACATCCAATAATTGAAACTTTAGGTTTTAATGTATTCATAATTTTATATCTTTATCTCATCGATGATTTTTGCCATAATAAAATCATTCCCAGTTAAACCATTAGCAGCATGCGTAGTTAAAGTAACTTTAACTTTATCATACATCAAAGTAACTGTCGGATGATGATTTTCCTCCTGCGCAATTGTTGCGATAATAGTTACAAAACATTTAGCATCTTTATAATTATCAAATTTAAACTCTTTAACTATTTTTTTATCTTCAACCAAATGCCAATTGCGATGAATTACTAAAAGTTTTTCCACCATATCTTTGCCTAATGCATCAAGCCCAGTTTCACATGGCAAACATTTAGTCTTATTTTTTTCGCCATTCGAATGAGGATCCTTTATAACTTTATATAAATTTTCTAAAGCATCATTAAAATCAACAGACTTTGTCACTTCACCAACAATCTGAAAATACCTTACTACATTATCTAAATCAATAATTAAAACACCTCTCGCTAACAAAGCTAATTCTTTTATTAATAGACCATAATTTATTCCAAACGTATTACCTTTATAATCCGAAACAACCGTAACATTTTTAATTTCATTTTCGGAACAAAACCTGCTCTGTGCAAAAGGAAGATCTTTACTTACCCCCAACACTACAACATCGGTTGATAACCCAACTGCTTTTTTATTAAACTCTTTTACCTGCAAATCGCAAACAGGAGTATCCAAAGAAGGGAAAAAAGTTATAACCTTGATTTTTCCTTCATAATTTTTCAAACTAACTTCACTCAAATCCTGACACACCAACTTAAAATCTGCAGCTAACTGGCCGACTTCTAAATTACGACCAACTAAAGTTAATGGAGCACCTTTAAAAGTAAATTTTTTAACCATACTGCGTCCTTAATTAATACATTAACTACCATTTTCTTTTCTTCTTTGGTCTTAACAAAATTTTTATAAATCTACAACC
>CAYQXW010000269.1:0-1571 GCA_964421615.1 uncultured Planctomycetales bacterium | reverse complement strand
CATTCTATCCCAGAAAATACAGAATCTTCTTTAGCTAAAATTGATGTTGAACCATCAGCAGAAAGATCATAATTAATTTTAAGAGACACACCGCCTGCACCATAACCTACAATTATACGCGCAGCTTTACTACCAGGATTATATTGAATTATTTTTACTTTAAGTAAATAACTATCAGATGCTGGTTTAAAATCTTGACGTTTTTCAATAAGTTTAGCTTCATAACCAAGTTTTGCATATCTAGCAAACACACGAACCAAATCATCATCCATCCAATCTGATAACTGTGTTTGAGATTTCACTAAACGTTCTTCAAGTTTATCTGTTACTCCATTATCAAATAAAACATAAATAGTTTTTTGAGGTTTTTTTTCTGTATCTTCAACCTTTTCTTTTTTAGCTGCCATAACTGAATAAGTAAACCCCATAATAAATGCTAATGTTAAAAAAACTGTGTTTATAAATCTGTTCTTCATATATCCTCCCGAAATCTTATCACTCTCAAAATACCCAAGTGAATTGGTTAATAATAAATTTATTTTCTTAAATAAATACTTTTCCGTCGATTTTGAATATGTTACACCAAAAATACTTTTATTGCAAGGCTAACTTTAAACACTAAAAAAATTATTTTTTTATTTCAGATAAGTATAAACTTTCAACTTTTTTTCTCGCCCATGGAGTGCGCCTCAAAAAAGTTAAGCTGGATTTAATGCTGGGATTGTTTGCAAAACAGTTTATCCTAATTCTTCTAGACATATCTTCCCACCCATATTTTTCAACTAAATAGGTAAGAATCATCTCAAGAGTAACACCATGCATAGGATCTTTATGGTTATTATCGATCATATTTTTTATTTGCCTGTTTTACTTTTCTTGATAATCTTTTTTTTCGGTTTTTTTGTAACCGGCTGTTTTTTTGCTACAGGCGCTATTGTAGGCTTAACTATAGGTAATACTTCACGAGGTTTTTCTTCTACTTTAGGAATAAAATTACGGTTAGTCTTACGTTTAGTAAAACATTCTTTGCAATAAACTGCTCGCCCATTGCTCGGTTTAAAAGGAACTTCACAATCTTTTTTACAATCCGCACAAATTACTTTATACATCGGGCGAATATTTTTTTGCTGTTGCGGAAAAACATTTGGAGTCGGATTCAAAGTTGGAATTGGAATCGAACTCAGACTTGGACTCAAACGTTGCGCTGAATTTGTAGACACATTTGTAATTACTTGTGGTTGTTGCTTAGGAAGTTCTATATTTTTTTCAGGAAGACGACTAATTACTGTATCTATTTTTGCTTCCAAAGAAACTAATTTCTGCACCAAAGTTGTAATCAACCCTACAATATCCTGCTCTGCGCTAATTGTCGTAGGTTGAGCAATATTATTTTTTACTGGTTTTTTGTTTTTAGTAGTTTTTTTCATTTTAGTATCCTCGTAATTTCACTTTAAGATTTATCCCTTGCGTATACGCTCAAAAATCTTTCGACAAAAACTCCTCAACATTTTATTCACACGCTGCGGGATGATTTTTTAGCTTATAAATTAGGTATTACTCCGAAAGTAAAA
>CAYQXW010000268.1:0-1590 GCA_964421615.1 uncultured Planctomycetales bacterium | reverse complement strand
ATAAATGTAGCTATTAAAAAAGTAATAATTTGAGCAGCAAAAATTCCGAAGTCTATTTTCATTTTTATTCCTTTTTACTTTTTATTGTAAGAAATACTTGGTAAAAGGATTTGCGAATAATAATATAATTCCTACAAATAAAGCATAAATAACTAAGGACTCAATAAAAGCTAAACCTAAAATCAACATACCATTAATTTTAGAAGCTGCTTCTGGCTGTCTGGCTACACCTTCCACCGCTCTACTTACTGCAATTCCTTGGCCGATACCACAACCTGCAGCAGCTAAACCTAACCCTACGGTAATCCCAAGAACAGTCGCCATAAAAAAACTTACTGAAAAAGGAGCTGCTACTTGAGCTACTTCTTTTGATTCACTAGCCCAAACAAAACTACCAGTAACTAACACTAGAAAAAATAAAATTGTTCCGACCCTTTTAAACATACTACACCTCCACTTATTAGTGATGTTCGTTTTCTGTATTAACTGCTGCTCCCAAATAAACAATTGTTAACATTAAAAAAACTAAAGCTTGAACGAATGAAACTAAAACTCCTAAAAGTATAATTCCTGGCCTTAATACTAATGGCGCAACAGCAAAAACTTTCTCAAAAACCGTTGGACCAGCAATAAATTTCACTAAAAGAAATGCTAAAATACTTAATAATAATTCTTTAGCAAAAATATTACAAAATAAACGCATTGCCATTGATATTGGTTTAACAAAATGCCCTATTAATTCTATAAAAAATAGCAATAATCTTATAGGAAACATATACCAGGGTAAAGATGGTCCAAAGAAATGTAAAAAATAGTTTATACCTTGCTCTCTCATGCCTTCAAAATTAAAATAAATAAAAACGATTATAGATAAAGCCAAAGTAATATTTAAATCTGCTGTAGGGGATTGAAAACCTGGTATCAAACCTAGAAAATTGCTAATTAAAATAAAAAAGAATAACGAAATTAACAAAGGATAATACCTTTTTGCTTTAACGCCTATTGTTTCATCAGCCAAGTTAAAAATCCATTCAAAAGAAATTTCAAAAAAAGCCTGGATTTTATCTGGAATAACCTTATATGTCCTTTTAAGAATAAAAGAAAATCCAAATAAAATTGCATAAACAATCCACGACATAAACAAACTAATTGGTATTTTACCTAATCCGTACTCAACTGCTTCAGGTATTGCAGACATAAATTATTCCTTTACACAAACTAACAAGGATTTACTAATAATAACAGTAGCTGTTATAAAAATAAAAGAAAAACCTAAAATAAATGACACTAAATTAACTTTGCATAATAATAAAAAAGCCAAAAAAAGTATAGACATTAAAGATACTCTTATAAAAAACTTCTGAAAAAAATTACCTAAAACATTCATTACTGCGTTATTTTCCGGAATAACAAAAAGAAGCAAAAACATATTTATTAATCCTACGGATATTCCAGAAAAAAAACCTGTTATAAAACTTGCTGATCCTAATAAACATGTAGCAACTAAACACACTAAAATTGATAAAAATATAAAATTACTTACTTTTTTTTGATAAATCCGAATCATCAGTAATCCTTTTAACTTCGCTT
>CAYQXW010000267.1:0-1592 GCA_964421615.1 uncultured Planctomycetales bacterium | reverse complement strand
TTAGAAACAATTGCTAAGGTATTTTTGCATATATTAACTGGAATGTATCATACCCGTATAATCTATCCTGAGGTAAAAAGTGGTCAAGATCTGGATAAAAAATCCTCAAAAGATACTCAAGCTTAATCTAAAAAAAATTAAAGAGTTATCCTGTAAAGTTTTTACATCTGAAGTTAAAGATAAATCAGTAGAATTATCTATTTATTTTGTTAATGATAAATTAATGAAAGAGTATAACTGTAAATATCACAATTCTGATTATCCTACAGATGTTTTATCTTTTTTATTATCTGATGATCCTCAAAATATCACAGGGGAAATAATTATTTCTACAGATACTGCAAAATATCACTCAAGAATTTTTAAAACTGATCCGATATATGAAGTATACTTGTATGTTATACATGGAATTCTTCATATTTTAGGATATGATGATCTCACGCCTAAAGACAAGCGGGTTATGCGAAGAAAAGAAAAATTTTACCTATCATTATTAAAATTATAGTTTTATGGCAATACTAAAAACTCTGGGGTTAGTGCTAAATCGGTATGATGTAAGAGAAACAACTATTCTTGTTAACTTTTTTACTCCTGATTACGGAAAAATAACTGGGGAACTTAAAGGAATTAGAAAAGATCCTACTAAATTTGGCAGTACTGTTGAAATTTTTTCTTTAAACGATATTGTTTATTATGAAAAAAGGACTTCTGACATTCATTTAGTCAGCCAGTGTGACCTTAATAATAATTTTACTCCTATAAGACAGAATTTAGCGAAAATTACGCATGCAACGATGATGGTGGAACTAATTAATGCGATTATGGCTGTTGAAGATAAACAGACGGAGATCTTTAATTTAGCAGTTGAAGCATTAAATGAATTGTGTACGACTAATAATCCTGATAAAATAAGTACGATATTTAAGATTAAGGTTCTTTCGATGTCTGGATTCAAACCGCATTTAGATTCCTGCGTATCTTGTGGCGGCAGTGTTTTTAATCAGGGTAAATTTAGTTTAAATTTAGGTGGCTTGTTGTGTGAAAGGTGTCATAGTAAAGATTTAAATTCTCGTATGATTTTTAGAGGAACAGTAGCAACGATACTTCATATAGAGAAAAACGACCTCAAAAATAATCTAACCTTAGGTATGAATCCGCAAATAAAAACTGAACTTAATATGGTTCTGAACGCTTTTTTAAACTATCATCTCGGAAAAGAATTAAAATCTCAAAAATCAATTAATAAATTAGAAAGTGCATCAGCTTTTAAATAATATAAAGATTTTTTGGAGTAAATATGAAAATAGTTATAGTTGGTCCTGGAGCCCTTGGCTGCTTGATTGCAGGATTTTTAACCAAATATAAAAATAAAGATAACCAGGTATTGTTATTAGATAAAGATTCAGATAGAGCAGGTAAAATTAACAAAACTGGTATTATTATAGAAACTTCTGCAAGTCAGAGCATTAATGTGAATGTGAAAGTTACTGCTAAACTTGAAGATATTGCTTTAGCCGATTTAGTTATTTTATGTGTTAAATCTTATGATACTAAATCTGCTATTGAAAAAATTAAACCTTTTTTAGCTAATG
>CAYQXW010000266.1:0-1608 GCA_964421615.1 uncultured Planctomycetales bacterium | reverse complement strand
TATCAACTTTTTGCCCATTAACTTCAAAATGTCCATGGTTTACAAGTTGTCTTGCTTGTGCTCTTGATGTTCCAAATCCTAATCTATATATTACGTTATCTAATCTACTTTCTAAAATTTGAAGTAAATTTTCACCAGTAATACCTTTTTTACTTTCTGCCATTTCAAAGTATCTTCTAAATTGTCTTTCTCCTACTCCATAAAAAGCTTTAGTTTTTTGTTTTTCTCTTAATTGCATACCATATTCAGAAAGCTTTTTGTTTTTTTGTCCGTGCTCACCTGGTGCATAGTTTCTTCTTGTTACACTACATTTATCGCTATAACATCTTGAACCTTTTAAAAACAATTTTTGTCCTTCTCTGCGGCAAATACGGCATTGTTCATCTATATTTCTTGACATTAAAATTTCTCCTTCCTCTTTAACTATTTATATAATCTAATTATCTATTTTAGATTTATTACACTCTTCTTCTTTTTGGTGGTCTACAGCCATTATGTGGTATTGGTGTTACATCTTTAATCATACTGATTTCTAATCCTGCTGTTTGAAGTGATCTTATTGCAGCTTCACGTCCAGAACCTGGTCCTTTTACATAAACTTCAACTGTTTTTAGTCCATGTTCCATTCCTGCTTTTGCAGCTGTCATAGCAGCTTCTCCTGCAGCAAATGGTGTACTTTTTTTAGAACCTTTAAATCCAAGTTCTCCTGCACTTGCCCATGCAATAACATTACCTTTTTCATCAGTAATTGTAACTATTGTATTATTAAAACTAGAATGAATATGTGCTGCTCCTTTTTCTATGTTTTTTCTATCTCTTCTTCTAGGCGCTTTCTTTACTGTAGTTTTTGTAGCCATTATTTACTGTTTCCTCCTTTTAAAAAAATTATATTTTACTAACAAATTTTTTATCCTGCCTAATATATCTAAATTGCTAATTATACATTTTATTTGCTTTTTCTACTTACTAATTTTCTTGGACCTTTTCTTGTACGAGCATTAGTTTTTGTTCTTTGACCTCTTACAGGTAATCCTTTTCTATGTCTTATTCCTCTAAAACATCCTATTTCAGTAAGTCTTTTAATATTAAGTGCTACTTCACGTCTTAAATCACCTTCAACTTTATAGTTTTCCATAGCATCTCTTATGCTTTTTACATCATCATCTGTTAAATCCTTAATTCTTGTACCTGGATTAACACCTGCTTTGTTTAATATTTTATTAGAACTTGCTCTTCCAATTCCATAAATATATGTAAGTCCTATTTCAACTCTTTTTTCTTTAGGCAAGTCTATTCCTGCTATACGAGCCATAAATTTTTCACCTCTTTATTTTAAATTTCAATTTTAAGTTTGTTATACTTTAAGCTTTAATTTTGGATTGTTTAATTTTATATCTATATAATAAATAAAAATAGGTATTCTTAAAAATTTATTTTAAGACAGCCGCACTATTTTTATATTATAATCTATCCTTGTCTTTGTTTGTGTTTTGGGTTTTCACATATAACCCTTATAACACCCTTTCTTTTAATAACTTTACATTTCTCACACATCTTTTTTACTGATGGTCTTACCTTCATCTTTTTCACCTCTCCTTGTATTTAATT
>CAYQXW010000265.1:0-1703 GCA_964421615.1 uncultured Planctomycetales bacterium | reverse complement strand
TACTAATTCCTGCTTTGGAGAAATATTATGCTTTTCCTGAATATAAAGAAATCGAAAAAATTGAGTTTTCTTCTATTGAAGATTTTCTGCACTTTTGTTTAGTACAAGCTGTTGCTGTGGGGCAATTACCTAAAAAAACTAATATAGATGAAATAATGATATCTTTACATACGGTAATGGTAGGAACCTTATTAACAATTAAGTGTAAAGAATTTAAAAACAAAGATTTAAACTATCATTTTCAGCGGCAGCTTAATTTAATTTGGAGCTCGCTTATTGAAAATAAAAAAACAAGCAGAGGATAATATGAAAAATAAAATACTTTCGTTTTTGGTTTTAGTATTAGTTCTTTGCAAATATACATATGCCCAAGAATTAAATAGCAATGTTGTTAATTTAAATCTAAAAGATACAGTGAATTTAGCTTTGACTGCTAGTGAAGAATTTAAAATTAAATTAAATGACGTTAAAAAATCTGAAGGGATGTATGTAGAAACTAGGGCTGGAATTCTGCCTAGTGCTAATTCTTATGCTAATTGGACTAAAAATACTGATTACCCTATAACTGCAGAAAAAACTGACAATTCTATGGCAGCAGGTGTAAGTGTTTCTCAGGTTTTATTTTCTTTCGGTAAAATTATAAATTCTGTAGATTCTGCGAAATTTGCTTGGGATGCGAGCAAGTTTTTAAAAGATGCTAGTAAGGAAGACGTAATTTATTCAGCAAAACTTACTTATTATGGAGCCCTTTTGGCAAAGGATAGTTTGTATATCGCAGAACAGTCTTATAATAATGCTTTAAAAAATAAAAAATTTTTAGAAGAACGTTCTTTTGGTGGGCGAAGTTCAAAGCATGAAATTTTGAAAATGGATGCTGATATTGCTGGTCGCTTGCCTACAGTTAATGAAGCTAAAGCTAACTTTGGGACAGCTTTAGAAGCTTTAAAAATTATTATTGATGCAAAAAACGATAATGACATTAATTTGATTGAAAATTTTAAATTAGAATATGAAGACTTAAATTATGAAAATTTAGCGAAAATGATGTGTGAGAATGAACCTACATTAAAAAGTTTAGATAAGTTAATTGATGCAGCTAAAGCAAAAGTTAGAGGAATTCAAGCTGGATATTTGCCGACTTTGTCTGCTTTTGGTAGTTTTGAAAAAATAGGTGGTTCCAATAAACATAGTTTTGTCGGAGAAAATAGTATGGATCGATATACAGCATATGGTCTTAAAATAACAATGCCTTTGTGGGAAGGTGGAGCTAGGGAAGGAATATTAACTCAGGCTGTTGCTGATCGAGAGAATGCAATTCTTAGAAGAAAACAAGTTGAGGAAAATTTATTGTTTGATTTGAATAAGGCATGTTTAGAGTATAAACAGTATAAAGAAAGTTTAAAAGCTAATATAGATGCTGTGCGTTTAGCTAAAGAATCTTTTGAGCAGATGCAAGCCATGTTTGCTTCCGGACAGATTACTTTAACAGATTTGAATGATGCTGAGCTTTTGTTAACTAAGCAGTTGTTAAATAAAGAAATAACGTTATACAATCTGAATATTGCTTTTGCAAAAATTCAGCGCTTAATTATGGGGTCTAACAATGGATAAAAAACAAAAAAGAAAATTTATTTACGCATTGATATTTGTTCTTAGTATTATTAGTATTTTTTGGAGAATTTCTGTTGTACAGGCACAAAGGA
>CAYQXW010000264.1:0-1755 GCA_964421615.1 uncultured Planctomycetales bacterium | reverse complement strand
AATTTGCGGTGAGCATGGTGGAGAAGCAAAATCTGTAGAATTCTGCCATAAAGTTGGTATGGATTATGTCAGCTGTTCACCATTTAGAGTTCCAATTGCTCGTCTTGCAGCAGCTCAGGCAGTTGTTAAAGAAGCAAAAGCAAAAAATAAGAAGAAATAATATAGTTTAACCTTATACACTTCCAAGGTGGAAATATTTCCACTTTGGAAGTGGTAACAAAAGGTAATTAATGGAAGCATTAAAAGCATACCTAAAAGAAGTTAGAACTATTCCGCTATTAACCGCAGAACAAGAAGTTGAATTAAGTAAAAAAATTCAAAAAGGTGACGAACAAGCTCGCAAAATGATGATTCGTTCTAATTTGCGTCTTGTTATAAACATTGCCAAAAGATATATTCATTTGGGGATACCGCTTTTAGATTTAATTGAAGAAGGAAATTTAGGGTTGATGCGTGCTGTTGAAAAATTCAACCATAAAAAAGGATATAGATTTTCTACCTATGGCGCTTGGTGGATTCGACAAGGAATTATCCGTGCTATTGCGCAGCAAGGTAAAATGGTTAGACTTCCAGTTTATGTAAATGAAATGCTTACTAAATGGAAAAAAACTAAAGAAAAATTAACACAAAAACTTCATAGAGCTCCGTCTGATGAAGAGATAGCAAAAAAATTACAAATAAATAAAGATAAGATCGAAGAAATAAATATGTGGTTATCTACGTCCACTTCATCTTTGGAAGCTCCGATTGGAGAAGAAGATGAAAGTCAGGTATCTGACCTTGTTGAAGATACTAATACTCTTGCTCCAGATGCGGAAGTTGAGCAATCCTTAGATAAAGAAAGAATTGCTGATCTGATGGAAAAAATGTCTGAACGAGAAAAATTAGTTTTGGATATGAGATTTGGGTTGTTAGAGGGGGAAACTGAAACTTTAGCAGTTGTGGCTAAAAAATTAGGAGTTTCTCGCGAAAGAGTTAGGCAGATTGAAGAAGAAGCCTTAAAAAAATTAAGAAAGTTTGCTAAAGAACAAGAACAGATGTAATCGAGAGGAATTTATGGCTAAAAAAATAAAAAAACTTGAAGATTATGTTCGCAGTATTCCAGATTTTCCAAAGCCTGGAATTTTGTTTCGTGATATTACTACATTAATACTGGATCCGGTTGCATTTAAAACTTCTATTGATATTTTAGTAAAAAAATTTAAAGATAAAAAAATTACTAAAATTGTTGCTATTGAATCACGGGGTTTTATTTTTGGATCAGTTCTTGCATATAAATTAGGTATTGGTTTTGTTCCCGCACGTAAAAAAGGTAAACTTCCTGGAAAAACTATTTCAATTACTTATTCTTTAGAATATGGTACAGATACAATGGAAATTCATGATGATGCTTTAAATGCTAACGATAAAGTATTAATAATTGATGACCTTTTAGCGACTGGTGGCACTGTAAGAGCTGCTATTGATTTAGTGGAAAAATTTAAATCTAAAATTATAGGAATTGCTTTTTTAATTGAGTTAGTTGATTTAAAAGGCAGAGAAAAACTTAAGAATTATCCTATAACTTCTTTAATAGAATTCGAAGGCGAATAATAACTTATTGATTTTTGCAGCTTGGGCTATAGATAATTTGCGCCTGTAGCTCATAAGGATAGAGCAGCGGTTTCCTAAACCGCGGGCGGCAGGTTCGATTCCTGCCAGGCGCACTGATTTGCTGTCAACTTTGTGAGCAAATCGTCCCGAAGTGTGCGAAGT
>CAYQXW010000263.1:0-1807 GCA_964421615.1 uncultured Planctomycetales bacterium | reverse complement strand
ATATTAGGCTGGAATATTTTTCTGGCTGCTAAGATTGTAAATCGCAATAGTGCCTGTATAAGTGAACTGACCCCATACAAAGTTTTATTTAACGACCGTATAATCAAACTATTTAAAACCATATGTATTACTAATAAAAAGTTCGATTAATCGCTTTTCATTAATCAAAGTTCTTTTTATCTTTGCAGATACATATATTAGAACTATAATGATTTTTGGATACGCAAGGGTTTCTACAAAAGAACAAAATTTAAACTTACAGGCCGATGCTCTTAAAAAAGCCGGGTGTGAAAGGATCTTCCAGGAGAAAGTCTCTGGGAGATCTCCAAACCGTCCGGAACTTTTAAAACTTATTGAACAGATCAGGCCAGGTGACACATTAATAGTTTTTAGCGTAGACAGGTTGGGTAGAACCACAAGAGAGCTGATAATCTTTTTAAATGACTTTAAAGAAAAGGGTATTACATTTAAAAGTTTATCAGAGGGAATTTTTGACACGTCAAGCCCGATGGGGGAGGCAATATTTCAAATTATTGCCATACTTAAAACGATGGAGGTAAACGTTCTAAGGGAAAGAACAATAAAAGGAATTGAAGCAGCCAGGGCAAGGGGTGTAAAAGGAGGAAGACCTGCAGGATCTTACAATAAAAAGAAAGCTTCTGTAATTGTTACGCTTTACAAACAAAAAGAATCAATTAACTTTATCGAGGAAACGCAAAATGTCAGCCGATCAACAATTTACCAATATCTTCGAAAAGAAGGGGTGACAGTTAATGGCTTCAAAAAAAAGAAAAATAGTAATATCTGATCTTAAATAAGATATTAAAATATTGGGGTAATAAATCTACTAGTATAATAGCCATGATAAAATCAAAGGGTTTAAGTAAAATCTCTGGTCTGCCAGCTGAAGACGGAGAACTCAAAAAAAATAGGCTAGAAAAAGGGCAGAGAAAAAAAGACGAATTAATTAAACCAAAACTATACCCTATCCCTGAGGAGGATAGTTTCATGCCAATTGATGAAGATTCGGAAGAGATAAAATATCAAACCAATAAAAATGTATCTTAGCTACAGGTCATGAAAAGGAATATATTAATCTTATCGTTTTTATTTTTTTCAATAGCTCAGGTTTATTGTCAAAAGTTCAAAAATATCAGAATAATCGAGCCAGATTTTTCCGAGACTGCAGTTTTTGTAAATGATTCCATTGGTAACGGTGTTTTACTGGAACACCAGACAGCGGTAAATACAAAAATTAAATATATGACAACGCAGTTGATATTAGAATTTAAAATGTGTTGTTCCACTGTATCTGTCGATTCTTTAAATTCACAGTTTATTGTCCGGGTTTCAGATAATTCAATTAATCCATATGACCTAGTAAGTATTGTCAAAATGAAAATTGAAAACACCAAAAGAGTCTGGAACACTTCAAAATCTGAAAAGGTAGAGTTTAAAGCAAAAAAGTACGGGACCAGTTCATACTTAATTACTGTTCCACGGTTTACTCTTGGTCAATATGGAATTTGCTTTAAGAATAGTAATTCTGTTAATCTTTTTGGAGTAAAGCTTATAAACTAGTATTATTGAATTTGAACAAAGGTGTTCAAAATTGTAATAGAGAGATCTTCAGATGAGGATCTCTTTTTTTCATTTCCCCAGAATGTATTGTGCTAAGAAAATTCCCCACAGCACTAATGCGAGTAGTAAAAATAAGGTTAGTAGAACTCAATATTCACGTTGTACAGAAATGTTTCTGAAGGAAAGCAAGATGGAATCAGGCAAACCTGATTCTGATATCACGCTA
>CAYQXW010000262.1:0-1813 GCA_964421615.1 uncultured Planctomycetales bacterium | reverse complement strand
TAATAATTTTTTTTATTGTCATTATGAATCTCTTTACTGGCGCGTTCATGAAGGATCTTTTTTATTGCCGTCAATGCGAGGAAGCATTAACTTTTCTGTAAAACTGACGAAGCAATCTCAACTTAAAATATTATACAACTTTTACCCAATTATTCCAACTCTTTTTTCACCTAAATCTTTATCTTTGAATAACTTTTATTCCAACCTAATGTCATCCCCGCGAAAGCGGGGATCCAAACAAAAAAACTCCGGGAGTTAGAATAGCTATAAATATCCACAACTCCCGGAGTTAAAATATTACTTATTTTAAAATTTTATTTTTTTCTTCTTAAAAACAATCCTAACACTCCACCGCCTAATAAAAACATAGTTGCCGGCTCAGGAACTGCATTTGTTGGATTTAAATCGTGTGTATAAATATTAAAGTAATTCAAATCACTTAAATTATCTACACTATAATAAGTTGCTGGTGGATTATAAGTAATTGTTGCCCAATCAACCAATTGTGCATCATTAAATACTTTCACATCAAAAGAAAAAACGGTTCCAGCATAACTTGTATTAAAATCAGTATTCCAAGCTAAAACATTCATAGCATTACCGCTAAATTCTTGATAAGTTGAAGTAGAAGATACAACACTCCAAGTTGCAAAGTTCACCGGAGTATAATTACCACCAACATTAATACTATGGTTATTTGTTGTAACCTCATCTAAAGTTACACCAGTAAAAACACTATTTGCTGATGTTTGGATAATTTTATTAAAATTCCCTACTCCCCATTCCGCAGATAAAAGTCCAGCAAAAGCATTATTCACCATACAAAAAGATACAGATAAAACTAAACACGCAAATTTCAAAAACTTCATTTCCTACCCCTTTCATTTTTTGTCGTAAAAACACACCAAATTTACTTTTTTTAATATTTTAAAAAGTCTTAAGCAATATTTTATCATAAATACCGCTTTTGCAAATAAAAATATTACTCTATTTGCCTGGAATCTTTTTAATAACTTTAAAAAATCCTTTTCAAAATCCACTCCGGCATTATTTTCAACAAATTAGCAAACAAACTCCAACGTTTACCAATATACGCATGCCTGCATTTATTTTTTATAGCAGTATAAATTTTCTGGGCGGCTTTATTGACAGGAACAACCCAAAACAAACCTTCCCCCTTAGCCATAGCTGTATCCACAAATCCAGGCTGTATATCCGTAACATAAATTTTTTTATTTAACTTACTGGCTTTAAAATATAATCCTTCCAGATAATTCGACATAAAAGATTTGGAAGCATTATAAGCTGGTGCTTGCGAACTACCGCAAATCGCCGCAATTGAAGATATCCCCACCAAATGTCCGCTACCATTTTTTATAAAATAATTCATCGCAGTCATTGCCAGCGCAACAAAACCCAAAACATTTACATCAATTGTTTGTTTTTCTTTATCCCAATCTAAATCAGGATTAATAAACCCTGTACCGGCGCTAATAACCACTAAATCCACTCCGCCCATTTCAGTAACAAGCTCCTCAAAAACTTTAATTGCAGCATCTTGTTTCGAAACATCCATCGGCTTAATAAAAATTGGAGTTTGAATTTCTTTTTTCAAACTTTGCAACAAATCTTCACGTCTAGCTGTCACACCAACAGCATACCCATCGCCGGATAAAATTTTTGCCAGTTCCCTGCCAATTCCCGAGGACGCACCAATAATAATCGCTTTTTTTGAATTCATTTTATTTCAATCTCTTTTAGGGTAAAACTAAAAATAAAAGTATTAGTCCATATAAACTAGTAACTATCAATC
>CAYQXW010000261.1:0-1829 GCA_964421615.1 uncultured Planctomycetales bacterium | reverse complement strand
TAGTAAGTTATGTTTATAAAAATTGTTCGCTGTATAAGAAAAAGATTGATGCTGCAGGTGTAAAGCCATCAGCAATTAAGTCTATAGATGATATTAAAAAACTCCCTTTTACAACAAAAGAGGATATGCGGGATAGTTATCCTTATGGATTATTTTCTGTTCCAGAAACAGAATTAGCAGAGATTCATGTTTCAAGTGGTACTACAGGAAATCCTACCGTTGTGGGATATACAAGAGATGATTTAGATTTATGGGGTGAGGTTGTAGCAAGAGCTTTAGGATGTGCTGGAGCAAAACCGTCAGATAAAATTCAAATAGCTTATGGATATGGTTTATTTACCGGTGGATTAGGTTTACATTACGGTGCTTTGAAAATGGGATTAACTATTATTCCAGCATCGTCTGGGCAGACTGCACGTCAATTAAAATTAATGAATGATTTTAAACCGAGAATTTTAGCTTGTACGCCAAGTTATGCTCTTTATATGGCTGAGGAAGCTAAAGAGTTAGGTTATAAAACTAAAGATTCTAGTTGGGAAATTGGTATTTTTGGGGCAGAGCCTTGGAGTGAGGCGATGCGTAAAGAGATTGAAAATAAATGGGGTATGTTGGCTACAGATATTTACGGTTTATCTGAAATTATTGGTCCAGGAGTAGCCCAAGAATGTCATTTGAAATGCGGTTTACATGTTTTCTGGGATGTGTTTTATCCAGAGATTATTGATCCTAAAACTGGTAAAGAAGTTAAAGAGGGAGAAAAGGGAGAGTTGGTTATTACAACTCTGACTAAAAAAGGGATTCCACTTTTAAGATATAGAACTCGCGATATTGTAAGTATAAATTACCATACTTGCAAATGTGGGAGAACCTCTCCTCGTATTAGTAAAATTATGGGAAGAACTGATGATATGATCATTGTGCGTGGTATTAATGTATTCCCTTCACAGATTGAACATGTTCTTTTAGGTATTGAAGGAACTCATCCGCATTATCAGCTAGTTGTAGATAGAAAATCTGGTGGATTAGATGATTTAGAGGTTTTAGTTGAAGTTGATGAAAAGATTTTTTCAGATGAGATTAAAAAATTAAAAGCTTTAGAAGATAAGATTAAAAAAGAGATTGAATCTATTTTAAGTGTTTCTGTTGCAGTTAAATTAGTTGAACCTAAAACTATTGCTAGAAGCGAAGGTAAAGCCAAAAGAGTAGTTGATAAACGGGTTTTATAGTTTATAGCCATTAAAAGAATTAAAACTTAGAGGTGGAAAATGAAACTTACCCAAATTTCAATATTTCTAGAGAATAAAAAAGGTAGGTTACAAGAGGTTTGTTCTCTGTTAAGTAAAAATGAAATTAATATTCGTGCTCTTACTGTAGCTGAAAGTGAAAATTTTGGAGTTTTGAGAATCGTTGTAGATAAACCTCAAAAAGCAACTTCAGTTTTAAAGAAAAATGGATTTATTGCAAACTTAACTGATATTGTTGCTGTGGAAGTTGCTGATCATCCAGGTGGATTATCTGAAGTTTTAAATATTTTATCTAAACATGATATTAATGTGGAATATATGTATGGTTTTGTAGAAAAATCTTCTGATAAAGCGATGTTAGTTTTTAGGTTTGATGATACGGATAAAGCTATTAAAGTATTAAAAGATAAAAAAGTGAAAATTGTTGGAACAAGCGAAGTTGGAGATTTATGATGTCTGAAGTTTTCTGGGATAAAAAAATAGAGACATTAGATAAATCTGATTTAAAAAAACTGCAGTTAAAAAGAGTTCAAGAAATAGTAAACTACGCGTTAAAAACTCCATTTTATAAAAATCGTTTAAAAA
>CAYQXW010000260.1:0-1861 GCA_964421615.1 uncultured Planctomycetales bacterium | reverse complement strand
TCCTGTAGCTATCGGGATAGATGATAATAATAATAAGTTTTTTTATGCGGATGTTCTAAAATATTATTCTTGGTTGAATATGAATTTCGAAAATATAAAGAAAACTTTTAAAGAAGTTAATATAAATACCAAATATAAAGCTAAAGTTTATTTTATTAGTAATAACGAAGAAACTTTCAAGTATATGAGTTTATCCAATGGAATGCAAATAAAGATATTTAATTATGAATTTGTTAGTAATAAAGTTTTTTTTAAAGAAATTGTTTCTTATTCCGATAATAAACTGGTTCATCCTGTATTTAAATCTGCTAGTAATCTTGAAACTACTGCTTTAAAAAGCGTAAGAAAAAGTAGAAAAAAGTCTGATACCGGGGTAAAACAAAATTATAAAGTTGTTTTAAGTAAAGAAGAAGTTAACGAATTGTTGGG
The DNA here is from genome assembly GCA_964421615.1 of uncultured Planctomycetales bacterium. GTDB lineage: Bacteria > Omnitrophota > Gorgyraeia > Gygaellales > Profunditerraquicolaceae > CAYQXW01. The sequence continues at coordinate 1,432 of CAYQXW010000260.1, read as the reverse complement.
TGAAAATAAAACTAAAGTAAAACATTAGGAGTTTTTTAAATGAAAAATTTTAATAATGTTATTAAAGGTGTCGTTGTATTAACTATTATTCCTATTAGTTGGTTGTTTATAAGACCTGTATCTAGAGTAAAAACTGAAAATTTGAATAAAGCTGCAACAGAATCAGCGCTTGTTTCATCTGCTTCTAATATAGTTGTTTCAGAGTCAGTTGTTAATTTATTGGGGTCTCCGTATATTCTTGAGATTAATTTTTATGGAGATGCGCAAAGAAGTAGTAAATTACAGGAAAAAGAAGTTGTTTTGCAGATTCAAAAAGAAAAAGGCTGGGCTTATGCACAAATTAATTTTACTAATTCTGTAGATTTATTGGCTAATTCTCTAAGTTTTATGGTTAAAGCCAAGAATGTGGGGCAGAAACTGAAAATATCATTAACAGATGTTAATAAGTGGACTTCTGTAGCTTCTGATAATTATTGTGTAGACTTGACTGATGATTGGCAAAGAGTTATAATTAATGCTGAAAGTTTAAAGGATTTATTGAATATAGATAAGGCTAAGGTAGCTAGTATAAAATTGATTATTGATCAGAAACAGGATGTTGAAAATATTTATCAAATATCAATAAAAGATTTAAAATTAGTAGAAAAGTCTAAGTAAATCAACAACTTAAGTGTGTGGGAAAAATTTTCCTAAAGTTTTCTAATAGCTTGCCGTTAACTTAGGTAAGGGAGGAGATAGACTATGAATGACATTAGTAGGATTTCGGGTGCTCCGCTTGGAAATGTCGGGTCAGACTTACAAGCAGAGAAGGTTTACAAAACTAATAAAAAATCGGGCGATAGCAGTATAAAAGCTACCACTCAGGATGGGGACAAAGTGATGTTTTCACAAGAAGCCTTAAATGCAGCTCAAAATTCTCAGGATGTGTCTAAGCTAACAGAATTAGCTAAGACTATGTCTGAGGGGGTTGATGAGGCAAGAATAAGTGAAATATCTGCAAAAGTTGAAAGTGGTGAATACTTGACTCCTGATATGGCGCGTAAAACTGCACAGAAAATGTTAGAGTCGATGGAAGAGATTTAGTTAGAAAAGTAAACTAGTTGTAGAGATTAGAAGATTAGGCAGCCTAAAAAGGCTGCCTAATCTTTTTTTTATTATATTTGTCTAAACTTTTAAACATTTATATCCGATAACCTAACTTAGAGTAAAATGAATAATTTAGATAAAGAAAAAAAAGAAAACAGTAGAGATATTATTAAATCTTTATCCTTATCAAGTTTAGGAATAAATTTAGTTGTAACTACTGCATTGGGGTTAGCTTTTGGATTGTGGTTAGATGGTATTTTTAAGATAAAACCTATTTTAACTTTGATTTTTTTCTTTTTTGGAATCGTGGCAGGTTTTATTAATATCATAAGCGAAGTTAAAAGGA
>CAYQXW010000259.1:0-1862 GCA_964421615.1 uncultured Planctomycetales bacterium | reverse complement strand
TCTTTTCCCCATTTATCATCTGGTTCAAGAAACGCTATAAACTCACCCAAACAATTAGCAATACCTAATTTATACGATTCAATAATTCCTCTATTTTGATGATTTTCATGTATAAATAACTTTATTTTATTTGGATACCTATCTACATATCCTTTAATTAACTCATAAGATCCATCACTAGATCCATCATCTACAAAAATTATCTCCCAATTCTGATAAGATTGTAAAAATACAGATTCAATAGCTTCTTCTAAAAAATTTTTATGATTAAAACAAACCATTAAAATACTAACTAAACTCTTTATTTCATTCATATTAATATCATAAATAAAACTAACTATTATTTACTGTTTTAAAAACGTTTAACATTTCAAGAGCTGTTTTTTCCCATGAAAATCTTAAGATATTTTCAGAACCTTTTTCTTTTAAATCTTCTCTTAATTTTTTATTAGAAAGTAATTTATAAATAGATTCTGATATTTCTTGGTAATTAGTTGGGTTAACCAATACTGCTGCATCAGCAGCTACCTCAACCATAGAAGAACAATTAGAAGTAATAACTGGACACCCATATAACATTGCTTCAATAATCGGAAATCCGACTCCCTCATAAAAAGATGGAAAGAGTAAACATCCCGCAGAAGAATATAATTTTACAAGCTGTTCATCTGGAATATAACCTAAAAACTTAATTCTATTCTTTATTGACTCTTCAAATGTATTATATAACTGGAAAATTTCTTCATATTTCCAACCTTTTTTCCCGACAATCAACAAATTATAATTACTAAATTCAGGGTATTGTTTACAAAATAAAGCAAAAGATTTTAAAATACCTATATAATTTTTTCTGGGTTCTAAAGTTGAAACACTTAAAACAAATTTACTTCCTATATAATTCTGCATTTCTTTACTGTCTGAAATAGAATCCTCTACTAATAATTTTTTACATATCCCATCATAAACTACCTTTTTATTTTTTATAAATACCCCTATTTTTTCTACTTCCTTAAGAGTAGATTCAGAAACACATACAACATAATCCGCTCTTGATAATGATTTTTTTCCAAAAAATCTTAAAACAACACCCAATTTAGTACGCATAGTAGCTGACATAAAATACCAAACAACATCATGAATAGTTAAAACCACCTTAAATCTTTTAGGAATACCTGGAAAAATTAAATTTTGAGTTGACCAAAAAATATCTATATTATCTTTTTTAAGTTGATAGCGGGCGAATAACAAATACCATAAAAATCCTTTTTCTCCTACAATTTTCCCATAACAACGTTTATGCCATCTCTTATTTTCATTAAAAGGCAATTTAATATTTTTAAAAGAATATAAAAAATACTCATTTTCAGTATCAAGCTTTTCTAACTGAGAAATTAAATTATATAAATAATTACCTATCCCAGCTAATTCTTTTTCTAGCATAAAAACATCGATACCTATTCGCATAAAAGTTGTTATCCTAATTATTTATTTAACAAATAACTTAAAAAATTAATTCCACCTCTTATTTTACGGTAAATATCATAATGATTCCGATTATGAAAAATAAAACGCAAAAATAATCCGGGTTTTAAATAAAATTTCCTTAATCCCACATCTACCATCTTATTAATCTCTTGAATATTTAAACCAGGATAATCAACCACAGCCCCCTGTTCACCCCCATCTAGCCAATCATTCCAAGATTTAGCTTTTAATAAACCATTCTCCTTACAATAATCAAACATCACTGTTCCAGGTAAAGGCACAGCAGCTGCAAATTGTAAAGTATTAAGCTTTAAACTCAAAGCAAAATCCATAGTTTTCTGTGCTGTTTCCTTAGTTTCTCCAGGAAGACCTAAAAC
>CAYQXW010000258.1:0-1880 GCA_964421615.1 uncultured Planctomycetales bacterium | reverse complement strand
TCGCTCTTTAACTCCCTGCATCCCATCGGCTTTTTCCTTTGCGGGCTTTCCGGCTCCGCCCTAATGCGGGGTTCATTTCCCGACGGAGCGCTTTAACCCCATATTCTAATAAATATCGGTTTAAAAATTGAGTATTTGTTTGGTTTATTGCAAACTATAAAACTTTCTGATTTTGCTTCGGAACTATGCCCTACTTTTATAAGAATATGATTGTTTGCGATTTACTTCCCTTTTGGCTCTGCTTTTATATTCTATTAAAAGTTGGGGTAACTTTTATATATTTATTTATGATATAACTATTTATAGTAGTTTTTGAATTCACTTCATAACTATACCCTGCTTTTATAAGAATATAAGATCAATCTCCCCTCATTTTTCAATTCTCTTTTGTTTTTTAAATCCAAAACACCCCAAATTGGCCAATATATCGATCAAATCATCTCATTCATTCACGTACAATCACAATGATGCTTCCATTGCTTTAAACTAATGGATTTCAAAAAATCAGAATTAATAGCTTTTATTAAACAAACATCTTGCAATGTTTGTAAATCTCTTTTCCTTTAGGAACTGCCATCGATCTTTCGATCATTTCTGATGATGAATCGATCCTATACATGATCAGATCTACCATCATGTACCAGTATAGATAATTTTGCAGATAACTGGAAGAAACACCATGAAATCGTTCTAAAAAACGATTCATTTTGATATATCTGGTTTCAATATTTTCAGTATTATAGTATTTATTCCTACCTCTGACTTTCTTTCCTTGCTGGTAAACAAAATAACTGATCTTCTTATTACCTGCAAACTTCTTAAGAATAGGACTATCGTTTAAACATAACTTCTTTACTTTGTTTAGTTTTTCCCCCACTTTTTCATTTAATGCTTTGAGCTGTAATGGTCCCTGTTGAACGATTTTAATCTCAAAGCGGTCACTTCTTCCACTTATCGCTACTAATGAAAGAGGTTGGTATTCTCCTTTCTCTATAGATTCAGCTTTTTTATTGGAAGCAGAATCAGTGATTTTACCTTTTAGTCCTATCTTCTTACTTTTTGCGCCTTGACCTTTTCTGGAGAATCTTTTTTGTATTACGATCATCTCTGTAATTCCCGGATAATTTTTTTGAGAATATTCCTTAAGAGCAGCAATGATTTTATGTCGCCAGTCAAAGGCAGTCTGTAAAGCAATATGGTACGTTTTGGAACAAAGATACAAACTATCTCCGCATAACATAGAATGAATAAAAGGTTTTAAGAGTTCTTTCTTTTTAATATAAGCAATCGTTGTTCCTGTAAACTCATTGAAGTTTTTATGGCACTTTTTACACAAATAATTTTGAACATCTTTTCTTTTCCCATTCAGGATAATATGTGTATTACCACATCTGGGACATTTTCTGACTTGAATCCGATTAATATGTTCACATTCAGAAGCTAAAGGATTGATGTAAGTGATTTTTTGGTAAACTTTTTCAACGACTAGTGACTGTTCTAAAGCAGGAGCTTCGTTGAAAATCTTAGAGAATTGGGCTAGTTCTTTCATAGTTTTTGGAGTTTAGTGAGTATAAAGTTCTGAGACAAATATAAATAAAAAAACTAACAGATGGTTCAAAAAATCAAAAAATATATCAGAAAAAACTATTCTAAAAAAAGCAGGGTGATACTTGGATGCAAAAAATAAAAACTGCGAAATTAATTCAAAATTAAGTATTTAGATACTAACTTACCCTGCATTTCATAGAATATGGGATACGAGCTCCGTCGGGCAGTGAACCCCCGCATTAGGGCGAAGGCCAGGTACCCCGCAAGTTGAGCTGCATAGGGGATGACGGATCGGGCAGAGCGAGCCTGTGAGCTACTGCCCGGCCGATCAG
>CAYQXW010000257.1:0-1937 GCA_964421615.1 uncultured Planctomycetales bacterium | reverse complement strand
CTTTTATTAGCACAGTTTGTATATTACCTTTTTATTCTTGTTTTTGTCCATTATGAGGGTAAAGAAAAAGTTGCTAGTCAGCAGATTAAGGCTATTTTGTATATTAGTATTATTCCTACTGTTTTGATTTTTGTAGCAAATACTGTTCCCAATCATATGGATGTTTATTTGCCTTATTTAGCGGCAGTTGCTAGCCAAGTGGCTATAATTGCAAATTTCTTTTTTTCAAATTATTTGAGCCGTCCTTTGAAAGTAGAAAGTTTCTTAAAAAAGAATAGAAAAGTTTTAGAAGTAGTTTGTTCGGTATCTGCTACTTTATGTGTAGCGGTACTGCCGATAATCTTTTATTTTAAACCTTTAAATAAACTTAATGCTATATCGATTGTAGTTGTGGGAACATGGTTTGCTTATATTTTAAATTTTATGATGAATAAATATTATCGCGGTGTTAAACATGATATTTTTGAATATAGAAGACGTTTAGTCAGTGCAGCTTTTGGTGTATTGATTGTTTTTGTGCTTCAGAAATATATTCCACTTTAACAAGGAGATTTAATGGTTGAGTATTCAAAAATAGGTTATTTTGATTATAAATGCAAAGAGAATAATGTAATTTATTTTTTAGAAAAACATTTAGAAAATTTTCCTAATCGTTTAGCTTTAGAGTGGGAAGATAAGAATATTCAGTATTGTGATTTTATTGCTAGGATAAATGCGATTTCTGCGGGTTTAAAAAACTTAGGAATTCAAAAAGGAGACAGAGTTATTATTTTTGTTCCTCTGTCGTTAGTTCTTTATCTAACTATGTTTGCAGTGCAGCGTATTGGCGCAATAGCAGTTTTTTTAGATTCCTGGGCGAGAAAAGATCAATTAGGGGTTTCAGCAAAGGTTGTTGATCCTAAGGCTATGATCAGTTTTGAAAAAGCTTTTGACTTGTGTCAAATCGTTCCAGAATTAAATAATATTCCTCTAAAGATAGTTGTTGGAAAATATGAAAAAAAATATACTGTTGATTTAGAACATTTACTTTTAACTCAAAATAAAGTAGAAATTGAACCAGTAGAAGGAAAAGATACTGCTTTAATAACTTTTACGACCGGAAGTTCTGGTATTCCTAAAGGAGCAAATCGAACTCATCGGTTTTTAGCCGCTCAACATAAAGCTTTAGATAAAGAAATTCCTTATACTGATTTGGATAAAGATTTGCCGGTGTTTCCGATTTTTTCATTAAATAATTTGGCTGCAGGAGTAACGACAGTTTTACCTGGGATAGATTTAGCTATGCCTTCGGAAAATGATGCCGAGACTATTGTAAATCAAATATTTAATGCTAAAGTTACTTGTGCTACGGTTTCTCCGTCGATATTTGTGAATATGGCAAATTATTGTAAAAATAAAGGAATAGTTTTGCATGGGTTACGAAGAGTTGTTACTGGGGGAGCTCCAGTTAGTGTTGATAATGTGAAAGCTTTTAAAGAAGTTGCGCCAGAAGCAGAAATTTTAGTGTTATATGGTTCTACTGAAGTTGAACCGATGGCGCATATTGAAGCAAAGGATATGCTTTCTCAAAAACAAAATAAACAAGGTGTTAATGTTGGTAAAATTTGTGAAGATTTAGATTTTAAACTTATAAAGATTTGTAAGAAGAATATAGAATTAAATCAAGATGAATGGAAAGAGTGGGAGGTTGAAGCCGGTAATCCAGGAGAGTTCATTGTTTCTGGAGAACATGTTTGTGAAGGTTATTACAACAACGAAGAGGCTTTTCGTGCGACGAAAATTAAAGAGGCTAGTGGGAAAATTTGGCATCGTACTGGAGATGTAGCTTTTGTTGATGAGAGTAATAATCTTTGGATTGTAGGTAGAGTGCATAATACTATTTTAAGAGCAAATAAATATTTATTCCCGGTGCATGCAGAAGTTTTGCTAAAGAGGTT
>CAYQXW010000256.1:0-1938 GCA_964421615.1 uncultured Planctomycetales bacterium | reverse complement strand
AAACAGAAATTGGTTACTTTATTTGCAGAATATATGCGTGTGCAAGAACAAAAAAATCTTCCTACCGAAAATAAAATCAAAAACTGGGTGGTATGGTTAGAAAACACATAATTGTTGCCTTTTAATTAAAAAATAGTATAATATAATAATATAAGACCATAGGCTGATTTAACGCATATGGTCTTGTGTATTTTTAAATAGTCAAAATTTAGGATTTATGGTAAAATATTAGTCCGTTTAGTGGGAATATAAATTAAATTGCTTTGGCGTTTTACGCCTCGCAATGACATATAGGGGAGATAAAAATGCGTTCAGATACAATTAAAAAAGGTTTAGAAAGAGTTCCACATCGTGCATTATTGCATGCAACAGGTTTAAGCAGAAAAGATTTAGAAAGGCCATTTATTGGTATCGCTAGTTCTTTTACAGATTTAATTCCTGGACATGTTGGAATGCGTGATTTAGAAAGATATATAGAACGTGGTATCTGTTATGGTGGAGGAGCTCCATTTTTATTTGGAATTCCTGGTATTTGCGATGGAATTGCCATGGGGCATTTGGGAATGTGTTATCCTCTTGCGCTTCGTGAATTAGTTGCGGATTCAATTGAAACAGTTTGTAATGCGCACCAGCTTGATGGTCTGATTTGTTTGACTAACTGTGATAAAATTACTCCTGGTATGATAATGGCAGTTGCGCGTTTAAATATTCCTGCGATTATTGTTACAGCTGGTCCTATGCTTTCTGGTCGAATCGGTACAAGAAAATTAGCTTTTGTGCATGATACTTTTGAAGCTTTAGCCCGTGCGAAAAAAGGTGATATTAGTGAGAAAGAATTATCTTGTTTAGAGATGGAAGCTTGCCCTGGACAAGGTTCTTGTCAGGGATTATATACTGCAAATACGATGGCATGTTTAACTGAAACTATGGGTATGTCGATGATCGGCTGCGGTACAGCGTTAGCAGGTTCTGCGAAAAAAAGAAGAATTGCTGAAGCTAGTGGTGAGAGAGTTGTGGAAATGGTAAAGCAAAATATAAGACCATCAGATATTATCACAGATCAGTCTATGGAAAATGCGATTGCTGTAGATATGGCTTTAGGTGGATCTTCAAATACAGTTTTGCATTTGACTGCTATTGCTCATGAAGCAGGATTAAAATTAGATTTGAAAAAGTTTGATAAAATCAGTAAATCAGTGCAGCATATTACGAATATTGAACCTGCGGGTCCGCATTTTATGGAAGATGTAGAGTTTGCCGGCGGAATTCCAGCGGTTTTGAAAAGATTAAAGAATAATTTGAATAACACTTTAACTTGTAGCGGTAAGAAAACTTTTGAAATTGCTGATGAAGCAGTGATTTTGGATGAGGAAGTTATTCGTCCATTGGATAAAGCTTATCATAAAGAAGGTGGAATTGCGGTTTTATTCGGGAATCTTGCACCAGATGGTGCAGTTGTAAAACAAGCAGCAGTTAGTGATGTTATGATGAAATTTTCTGGTCCTGCGGTTGTTTTTAATCGTGAAGAAGAAGCGATGGAAGCAATTCTAAATAATAAAATAAAAAAAGGACAGGTTATTGTTATTCGTTATGAAGGTCCTTCCGGTGGTCCAGGAATGCGTGAGATGCTTGCGCCGACTTCTGCAATTGTTGGAATGGGATTAGCTGATTCAGTCGCTTTGATTACTGACGGAAGATTTTCCGGAGGAACCAAAGGGCCGTGTATCGGGCATGTTTCTCCTGAAGCAGCAAGTAAAGGGCCGATAGGTATTATTGAAAATGGTGATGTTATAAGTATTGATATCCCAAATAGAAAAATAGAAGTAAAACTTACTGACGAAGAAATTGCAAATAGATTTAAAACTTGGAAAGCAGTTGAACCAAAAATTAAAAAAGGGTATTTGGCGCGTTATTCAAAAATGGTAAAGTCTGCGGATA
>CAYQXW010000255.1:0-1987 GCA_964421615.1 uncultured Planctomycetales bacterium | reverse complement strand
AGTATGCTATATACTTAATGTTTTAAAGAATAAAAATCGTGGCGTAATTTCTTGATCTGCTCATTCTCCAAATATTCATCGTAAGGCATCTCCCTATCAATGTATCCTTTAGGAGTAATTTCAATAATACGCGTTGCTGCGGTTTGAACTAACTGGTGATCGTGTGAAGAGAATAAAATTGTTCCTTTAAATCTTTCTAACCCCTTATTTAATGCAGAAATTGATTCTAGATCAAGATGGTTTGTAGGTTCATCCAAAACTAAAACATTCGGCTGAGCAACCATCATTCTTGTTAACATACATCTTGCTTTTTCTCCTCCAGATAAAACATTAACAGGCTTTAATGATTCTTCTCCGGTAAAAAGCATTCTTCCTAAAAAAGCTCTTATAAACTCCTGATCAGTATTGACAGAAAACTGACGTAACCAATCCATAACACTTAAATCCACTTTAAAAAAAGCAGAATTATCTCGAGGATAATAACTTCTTTTTGTAGAAAACCCCCACTTAAAACTTCCGCTATCAGCCTGAGTCTCCCCTAATAAAATCTGAAAAAGCACTGTTTTAGCTAAATCATTCGGTCCAACAAAAGCAACTCTGTCACCTTTATGAATCGTTAAATTTAAACGTTCAAACATAATCTGCCCATCAACAGCTTTCGTCATATTATCAATAAACAGAAGATCATTACCTGCTTCACGCTCTTGTTCAAAATTAATATATGGATATTTTCTGGAAGAAACCCCAATATCTTCAAGCTTCAAATTTTCTAAAATCTTTTTACGACTGGTTGCTTGTCTTGATTTAGACGCATTATTTGCAAAACGCGCAATAAACTCTTTTAACTCTTTACGCTGATCTTCAACCTTTTTATTTGCTTCTGATCGTTGACGAGCAGCAAGCTGAGTAGACTCTGACCAAAAAGAATAATTTCCAGGATATAGTTTAATTTTACCGAAATCTATATCTGCAATATGAGTACAAACTTTATCTAAAAAATGGCGATCATGAGAAACAATAATGGCAGTATTTTCAAAATTGCATAGAAACTCTTCAAGCCACATACAAGTTTCAACATCCAAATGATTAGTAGGCTCATCCAACAATAAAATATCTGGATTTCCGAATAAAGCCTGCGCTAACAAAACACGCACCTTCTGACCTGCTTCCAACTGCTTCATAGGAACAGAATGTAAATCACTTTCAATACCCAAATCTTCCAACAGCTTAGCAGCATCTGAATCTGCATTCCAACCTTCTAACTCTGTAAATTCAGACTCTAGCTCTGAAGCACGCATTCCATCTGCATCAGTAAACGGTGTTTTAGAATATAATGCATCCTTCTCAGTTATAATATCATAAAGTTTCTTATGACCCATAATAACCGTTGTCAAAACATTAAATTCATCAAAAGCAAACTGATTCTGTTTTAAGATTGAAACTCTTTTGCCTGGTGCCACAAGAACATCACCAGTCGTAGAATCAATCTCTCCAGAAAGAATTTTTAAAAAAGTAGATTTCCCCGAACCATTAGCACCAATCAAACCATAACAATTCCCTGGAGAAAAAACTATATTTACTTCAGAAAAAAGTCTGCGCTGCCCGTATTGTAGTGAAACATTATTTACTGTTATCATATTTTAAGTATGGGGTCAGAGTTGCACCTCTGACCCCGTTTTTATGTATTTTTATAAAGACTGATTATTATAACAGATTAACTTAAAAAGTAAAGCAGTAGTAAAACACTACTCCCAAGAGGAATTTTGACGGAATTTTTTCTTTTCTGAACGCTTTTTTTTGTACTCTAACATCTTCTCTTTAGCTCGACGAGAACGCTTACGTTTCTGCCGCCTGATTTTTTCAATCTCTTTTTGCTTTGCAGATTTCTTACCTAAAATAACTTCTTCAATTTTATTCACTAAGATTCTTCTAGCTAAAAACCTATTTAACGCTTGAGAACGCTCCTGCTGGCATTTAAATTCAATAT
>CAYQXW010000254.1:0-1988 GCA_964421615.1 uncultured Planctomycetales bacterium | reverse complement strand
CCACGACCCAGGATAATTAAATGCTAAATTCATAACCTGAGTATTGGTTAAATTAAATTCTTTTATTCTGGCATAATCTTTAATCTCTTTATAAATTTGGGGATTACTACGAACAGAAGATTTAATGTCAAGTTTAAGTTGCTTAAAAGCATAACGTAAAAATTCACTGACAATTTTATCCTGCTCTGCTTTACTTACTTCAACATTTACTGGATTATCCATTAATCTCTTAACAATACTATTAAGCAACTCTCCATTCCTAAGTTGTTCATAAATATCATTAATCTTCAAACATATATAAGAATTTTCCCTCGCTAACTTTATAAGCGTCTTAATTGTCCTAGGCATCACTAATTTTCTACCCATAACTTCAGGAACAACCATTTTACTCTTACCGTGTAAAGAAGTTTCAAACTTTGAATTATATTCTATATTTAAAGATAATCCCAAATCTTGCGTTACCCCACAAAGAGGACAAAAAGCTTCCCATCTTTCAGAATCTATTATCATTTCTGAACCACATTCTGAACAAACTTCAAAATTTACAATTTCATCATTCTCAATTTTTTCTTTTTTATACGCTCCTCCATCATCTTTAGCATTTAAAACTCCACCGTTATAATTACACTCTTTCAATTCATAAAAATTTTTAATTTTAAATTTCGCTGGATCAAATGTCATTACATTTACTTCAGGAGAGCTAAAATTAATGCTTAATTGCGTGCCACCACTAGTATAGTTTCTAAAACTTATTCCACTCAAACTAGAAACTAAAGTTTTTTTGTTAAACTCACCTTTTTTAAAAGAATTAAGATATTGCTGATAATAAGTATCTTTAGACCAGGATTCTTTAGAAGTTAAATTAGTTAAATCTTTGCTATCAATTTTTAAACTTATTCTATCAGTAATTATGGATCCCCACTTTCGTGGGGATGACATATGCTCTTTCTTAAACCACTGCGCCAATATCAATGAATAATATACCTGACGCAACGCAGCATATCTTCTTGCAGAATTAATTTCTTTAGTAAGTTTTTTAAGAATATCTTCCCTGATAACGTCTGCAGCATACTCATTTATTTTTTTCTCACGTTCATCTTTAAAGTTATAAGTTAAATCATTTTTCAAATAATCCTGCTCTAACATGACTTTCAACGTCGCTTTGTAAATATAAACTCCCGATTCAGACTTCCCTAAAATTATCTCCCCTGGCACAATCCAAGGACGCACTAATGTCGGTACAATATTTTTTTCTCCACCAAAAATCTCACGGCTTTTTTTATACAAAAGATCCCAGTAATTTTTGCCTTCTTTTTTATCTGGATCCATAAATCCAGCCATATCTTTTTTTAGATTCACATCTGCTTCTAATAAAACTTTACCAATGTCCGTTTTTTCTAATTCAGGATCAAGAATTGCATTTACAGCCCCAGGACGTAAATTCACCCAAAAAGAATCATTCGGCAAACGTAACCCTATCTGAAAATATTCCACCAACTTCTTAGTATTCTCATCCAAAACTTTTTTATTATCACCTTTATCTAAAATAATTTTAAATACTTCTTTATCTGGATTAAAAGCAAGATAACGCAAATGCACTGGACGAAATTTATCTTTTGCAGTATATCCTTGCAAATATGAAGGCACAACAACAGGAAGCGTTACTTGAGCAAATAGTAAATCCTGCCAAAGTAACGATAAGATGATTAGAAACGAGATTATTTTTCGGCTTATATACATAAGGTATTAAATAATTAATAAATAAGAATATATATATAAGTTTAATGATAAATGAGGGGTTTACAACCTGAAATGATGCGGTTTTGAAAACGGTTTCAAAATAAAAAAGCGGATGCTTTTAGGCATCCGCTTTTAACTATAACTCTTTTAAATTACTATACTTACAATCTTATTCGGAACAACTACGAAATTTTTGATTTCTTTATCAGCAATCCAAGGTTTAACTTTTTCATCTTTCAAAGCTAAAT
>CAYQXW010000253.1:0-2022 GCA_964421615.1 uncultured Planctomycetales bacterium | reverse complement strand
GTTACTAATATTTTATCTGCATTAACAACTTCATAAGTATTTGTTAAATTAGTCAAACCAACTTTTAAGAAACTAATATTCTTAGTTGCTTTTTTTAGGTTATCACTAACTTTTCCCATTAACAAAAGTACTTCTTCTTTTCCTGAAGTTAAATTAAGATTTGTTAAAATTTTAACAACTTCTTTTGTTTTTGGATTACTTACTTTTAAATCATCAAGAACAACAATTCTTTGTTCTTTAGCTTTTGCAGAAAGAGCATACTTCAATGCTATCTTTTTAATCTTTGCAGGCAACTCGTAAGAATAATCACGAGGATGAGGTCCGAACACTACACCACCGTGTGTCCATTGAGGAGAACGTATAGAACCTGCTCTTGCTCGACCTGTTCCTTTTTGTTTCCAAGGTTTTTTTCCACCACCAGAAACTTCCCCTCTGGTTTTAGTAGATGCTAAACCTTTTCTCTGATTAGCTCTATAATTATTTATCGTCTGATAAATAGTCGAGGTTAAAATTATATCACAAAAAACTTTTTCGTCAAGTTTTATTTTTTCAATTTCTTTTCCGTCAGTATTATATACAGATACATTAAACATAGCTCTTACTTCTTTCTCTTTTTAGCTTTTGAAATAACTAAATATGAATTTTTGCATCCAGGAACAGCGCCTTTTACGACGATGAGATTATTTTCAACGTCGATTTTTACAACTCTTAAACTCTGCACTGTTACTTTAACATTTCCCATGTGACCTGGCATATGATGTCCTCTTAAAACTCGACCAGGTGTTGTAGTAGAACCGATTGAACCAACTCGGCGATGTGATGTAGATCCGTGAGTCATTCCACCACCTGCCCAATGCCAACGTTTCATACCACCTTGAAAACCTTTACCTTTTGATATACCGCTTACATCTACAAAATCACCAGCTGCAAACATATCAGCTTTAATCTCATCGCCGACTTTATATTCTTTTGCTGGATCTTTTGCAAGTTCTTGTATTAATTTCTGCGGTGCAACTTTAACTTTTTCAAAATATCCTTTAGCGGATTTTTTTACTCTGTTTTCTTTAGTGACTTTTTCAAATCCTAATTGCACAGATTTTTCCTTTACAGCTAAAACTGGACAAGGCCCAGCTTCAATAACAGTAACAGGAATAAATTCACCTTGCTCATTATAAATATGAGTCATTCCAACTTTTTTTCCAAGTAATCCAATCATTTTAAAAGCTCTAACTTTTAGATAATATACTATATGACTTAGCTTTTGGCAAAACCTCTATAGCAATATATCAATTTTTATTTAATTTCTACGTCAACACCCGCAGGTAGATTTAGTTTTCTCAAAGCATCGATTGTCTTCGATGTCGGCTCAGCCAATTCAATCAATCTTTTATGGGTTGAAATCTCAAATTGTTCACGAGATTTTTTATCAATAAAAGGAGATCTCAATACTGTGTAAATTTCCTTACTTGTTGGAAGAGGCATGGGACCAGAGATTGTAGCTCCGGTCCTTTTCGCCGCTTCAACAATTTCACCTGACGCCTGATCTAACAGACGGTAATCATACGCTTTAAGTTTAATTCTTATTTTTTGCATTTTAGACTTCTTCTATAGTTTTAACAGGTTAAATAAATTGTTAAGCAATAATTTCTGTGACAACACCAGCACCTACTGTATGTCCACCTTCACGAATTGCAAAACGTGATTCTTTTTCCATAGCAATCGGACAAATCAATTCAATTTCCAAATCAACGTTATCACCAGGCATAACCATTTCTACACCCTCTGGTAATTTTGTTGCTGAACCAGTTACGTCAGTTGTACGGAAATAAAACTGTGGTCTGTATCCTTTAAAGAATGGAGTATGTCTTCCACCTTCTTCTTTGTTCAAGATATAAACCTTAGCTTTAAATTTTGTATGTGGTGTAATTGATTTCGGCGCTGCAATAACCATACCACGTTCAATTGAATTTTTATCAATACCACGCAATAACAATCCAACGTTATCACCAGCTTGCCCTTCGT
>CAYQXW010000252.1:0-2025 GCA_964421615.1 uncultured Planctomycetales bacterium | reverse complement strand
ATTGATAGTTCAAAAATACGTGTTAGTGTTGCTCCTGGCAAAGCAAAAGTAGGTGTTATTAGTGTTGAGAACCCTTCTAGTGAACCTAAAACTGTAAAGATGTATGTTGAGGATTGGTATTATTTACCGCCTTTTGATGGTGCCAAAGAATTTAAACCTCCAGCAACTACTCAATTATCAGCTTCACAATTTATTACTTTTAGTCCGCCACAAATTATTTTAGGTCCATTTGCGAAACAATCTGTTAATTATACGGTTAAACTTCCTGAGAATGCTACTGGTGGATATTATGCTGTATTATTTTTTGAAAGCAGTTTAGGTACTCCGGATACTCAAGGAGTTGGTGTTAGTGTTGCAGTTCGTATTGCGTCTTTATTTTATATTGAAGCAAGTGGTACAATTAAAAAAGAGTTAACTTGGAAGGAATTGTTAGTAGAAAAAAAGACTGAAAAAGAACCATTAAAAATGACGCTTAATGTTAAGAATGAAGGGAATGTTGATTTAACAGCAAGTGGTAATTTTAATATTATAGATAAAAAAGGTAAAGTTTATGCTCGCGGAGATTTTAGTTCAGTGTATACTTTTCCAAATGATGAAGCAAGTTTAATTGCTACTTGGAGTTTACCAATTCCTGATGGTGTTTATGATTTAATTGTAACTATAGATTTAGGAAAAGCTCAGGAAGAGGCTGGGTTAGGTCGAGGACCAGTTGTTGTGAAAGAATCAAAAATTGAAATTTCTAACAATAAAATAGTTCAAGTTGGAGAATTTAAGTAATGAAGTTAAAAAAAATTGTAATTTTTTTGGTACTTTTTATATACTTTTTTAATGCTTATATTCCAGCTTATGCTTATTATAATCTTATTCCGGAATTTATTTGTGAAACTGGGATAAAACTTTACAATGAAGGCAAGTTTGAAGATGCTTTAACTGAATTTAAAAGAGCTTTAGTTGTGAATCCTAATTATGATGTAGCTCGTAAATATATTGTTTTGATTGAGAATGCTCAGGCTCCTGTAGTTTATTCAGGAGTGCAGACTATTGAGTATTCTAATGCAGGAAATTGTGAATATTCAAAAAGAGTTCCTGAATATACACAAGAAACAAATGTTGCACATAAAGATGCTTTAATTAATGAAGCGTTAACAAAGATAGAGAATAATTATAAGCAAAAAAAGGTTTATAAAGAAAATTATGCTTTTGTTAAATCTCCAGTTGTTGTAACTGCCCGTCCAATAAAAAAAATTATTGTTGAATCTTCACCTATAGAAAAAAATCTTGTTAGACAAAAAGATGCGATTGCTACTAGTAATCAATCTGTAGTTAAAGAAGTTGAACCAATTGTTGAAAAAACTTCTTCAGGTTTAATAACTTTAGATCAAAGTATAAATAGTTTAAGATCTCCAATTGAGTTAGAGAAAGATAAATTTTTGATAATTCGAGGAGAGCAAATTAATAGATTTTTAGTAACAAATCCTGCGATTTTAAAAGTAGAAAAAATATCTACGAATGAATTAAAAGTTGAATCTATAGATTATGGTTATACTTATTTACATGTATGGGATAGTCAAAATAGATGGACTCTAGAGTTTTTAGGAACTCCTCCTAAATATGTTGCTGATAATTGGCAGGAACAGTTACGTAAAAATCAGGAAAAAGCAGGATCTTTTAAATTGCGGTATTCAATGGATTGGACTTCTTATGAGAGTGGTCCTAGAGTTTCTGAAATGAAGCAAAACTCTTATTCATGGAGCCATTGGTTAACTTTAAATGGGCAAACTCCTTATGGAGATGTTGATTCACAAGTGTCAGTAAGAACAAGTAAAACTACTACGGATGTTAATTATTTTACCCTCGGTCTTGAAAATGGTAAAATTGGTGATTTTAATGATTTTTCTATTCGAGGATTTGATTTTAATCCTAGTCTTTCCAATTTGATTATTTCTAGTCCGTCGTTAAGAGGTGTAAAATTGAATGCATATGCTTTTAATAAAAAAGTAAATTATACAACTTTTTGGGGTAGAG
>CAYQXW010000251.1:0-2041 GCA_964421615.1 uncultured Planctomycetales bacterium | reverse complement strand
AAGGTAATCCGCATCCAGTTTCTCCATGGGGCATGCCAACCAAAGGATATAAAACAAGAAAACCAAATAGATATTCTGATAATTTTATAGTTAAAAGGAGAAAATAAGCAATGGCTAGGTCAGTTAAGAAAGGCCCATTTGTTGATGATCATTTGATGAAGAAAGTTGATGTAGCTAGAAAAACTGGTTCAAGAATAGCTATAAAAACTTGGTCAAGAAGATCAACAATTTTGCCGGATTTCGTAGGAATTTCATTTGCTGTATATGATGGAAAAAAACATGTTCCAGTTTATGTAACTGAGAATATGGTTGGACATAAATTGGGTGAATTTGCACCGACAAGAATTTTTAGAAAACACGGTGGTGTTAAAGCTAAAAAAGCAGTAGAGAAAACATAAACTATAAGTTATAAGGAATATTAGAATGATTGCCAAATCACAAATTAAGTATATGAGAATTGCTCCTCCAAAAGTTAGACAAGTAATTGATATTATCAGAGGTAAAGATGTATTAGTTGCTTTATCTATACTTGATACCGTTAACAAACGTGCAAGCGATCCATTGCATAAATTATTAACTTCAGCGATTGCAAATGCAAAAGTTAAAGGTTTTAACGAGGATCAATTGTTTATTTCGAAAATTGTTTGTAATGTAGGGCCAGCTTGGAAAAGGTTTAAAGCAGCTGCGTTTGGTCGCGCACAACCTATTCTAAGAAGAACATCGCATATAAAAATAGAACTAGACGTAAAAAATAGTTAAGGGAAAAACATGGGACAAAAAGTACATCCGTATATTCAAAGAATTGGGTTAATGAAAACATGGCAGAGTCGCTGGTTTGCTAATAGAAAAGAAGACTATGGTCGTTTTCTTGTCGAAGATTTTAAAATTAGAAAAATTATTCATACGCAATTCAGACAAGCTGCAGTATCAAAAATTATCATTGAAAGATTAACAGAAAAAGTAAAGATTAAAATCTTTTCTGCTCGTCCAGGAATTATCATTGGTCGTCATGGCGCAGATATTGAAAAATTAAGAGAAAAATTAAACGCTTTAGTAAAAAAAGAAATTGCTATAGATATTGAAGAAGTAAAAAATCCTGCTTTAGATGCAAAATTAGTTGCGACTAATATAGCATTACAGATTGAAAAACGTGTAGCTTTTAGAAGAGCTGTAAAACGTGCAATGGAACAGTCATTAATGGCGGGAATCAAAGGTATTAAAATTGCTGTAGCTGGAAGATTAGATGGCGCAGAAATGTGCAGAATCGAAAGTTATAAAAATGGTAAACTTCCTTTATCAACATTTAGATCTGATATTGATTTTGGTTTTACAGAGGCTTTAACAACCTATGGTTTAATTGGTGTTAAAGTTTGGATGTATAAAGGTGATGTTCTAACAAAAGGTATAATTGACGAAGATCATGCAGCACCTGCAAATGTCGGGGCTGAAACAAAAAAAGAAGAAGCAAAAAAGGCTTCATAATAAGTGAGAGATTGATATGGTTTTAATGCCAAAAAGAGTTAAATATCGTAAATTGCTAAAAGGATCACGCCGCGGGGTTGCGACGAGAGGAGCAAACCTAGTTTTTGGTGAATTTGGATTAAAAGTTTTAGAGAATGGTTGGATTAAAAATACCCAAATTGAAGCAGCAAGAGTTGTTCTTGCACGTCAGCTTCATAAAGGTGGAAAATTATGGATTAGAGTATTCCCAGATAAATCCATAACTAAAAAACCTGCTGAAGTCCGTATGGGTAAAGGAAAAGGCGATATTGACCATTGGGTATCAGTAGTAAAAAGAGGAAAAGTGTTATTTGAGTTAGGTGGAATTCCAGAGGAATATGCAAGAATGTGTTTTCGTTTAGTTGCATATAAATTACCTATGAAAACAAAATTTGTAACCAGAACGAGTGAATAAACCATGAAAGCTAAAGAATTAGTAATCTTATCAAAAGAAGAGTTACAGGATAAACTGAAAAGTTTAAAAGAAGAGTTGTTTAAATTAAATTTGAAACGTTATACCGGGCAAATTGACAAACCACAT
>CAYQXW010000250.1:0-2084 GCA_964421615.1 uncultured Planctomycetales bacterium | reverse complement strand
GATATTATTGCTGATAATAGTTTACTGACAATTAATTTATTAAAATATGGGCATGATAAAATAAAGAAATTTATTTATTTATCATCTTCTATGGTTTATGAAAAATGTACAACTTATCCTCATAAAGAAGAAGATGCAGATAAATCGGTTATAATGAGTACTTCTTACGGGTTATCTAAATATATAGGAGAAAGAGTCGTAAAATCTTTTTTTGAACAATATAATATCAAGTATGTTATATGGCGTCCTTTTAATATTATTACTCCTTTTGAAACCGCTGAAGAGGAAGGTTTTAGCCATGTTTTTACCGATGTGGTAGAAAAAGTTATAATAAAAAAAATGAAACCTATTCCTGTTTTTGGTGATGGTGAGCAAATTCGCTGTTTTACTAATATTTTTGATGTTGCTGACGCTTTGGCTAAATTTTCATTAGATAAAAAGGCAGAAAACCAGATTTTTAATATTGGAAACCCTGAGCCTATTACCGTAAAAAATCTTGTTTCTAAAGTTGTAGAATTAGGGAAAAAATACAATTTATTGCCAAAAGACTATGTAATTGAATATAAATATCAAGAGATTTATTCTGATGATGTTAAAAAGAGAATTCCAGATGTTGAGAAAATATTTAAAACTTTTAATTGGAAAGCAAAAATTAAAGTAGATGAATCACTTGAAAAATATATAAAACATAAGATGAAAATTGAATAGGAGATATTTTCAATGAGTGAGAATAAAATTTGTGTTTTGGGGCAAGGATATGTTGGGTTGACTTTAGCGGCTACTTTAGCTGATTCTGGTTTTACTGTATTGGGTATTGATTCGTCTAAAACAGTTATTGAAAATTTAAATAAAGGGAAAGTTAGTTTTTTTGAAACTGGGCTTGAAGAAGTTTTACATAAAGTTGTTAATAAGAAACTTTTTTTTCAGAATAAAATAACAGATAATAGCTGTAATTATTATATGATTTCTGTTGGAACTCCGATTGATCGTACTAATAATTCACCTAAATTAGAATTTGTAACTGAGGCAGTTAAAAGTATTGTGCCTTTTCTTAAAAAATCTGATACTGTTATTCTAAGGTCTACTGTCCCTGTCGGTACTTCTAGAAATTTAGCGATCAATATTATTGAAAAACAAACAAATCTTAAAATTGGTAAAGATATTTTCTTTGGTTTTGTTCCAGAAAGAACTGTTGAAGGAAAAGCTTTGGAAGAACAAAAGAATATTCCTCAGATTTTAGGTGCTTTTAATGATAAAAGCAAAGAGAAGATTATTGAAATATTTGGGAAGTTTAACAAGAATATTGTGGAAGTTACAGATATGGAACATGCTGAGCTTTGTAAAATTATTGATAATACTTATCGTGATGTTAATTTTGCTTATGCTAATCAGATTGCGATGATTTGTGAGCATTTAGGTTTAAATTATCATGTGGTAAGAAATGCATGCAATAAAGATTATAAACGAAACAATATTGCTGCTCCAAGTCCTGGAGTTGGGGGGTCTTGTTTAACTAAAGATCCATATATTTTAATGGATCTTTGCAAAAAATTAGATATTAGTGTTAATTTAATTGAAGCTGCTAGGGCAATTAACGAAAATTTTATTTTTCATTTAGCTAAAAAAATATTGCATAGATTAAATGCTTTAGGTAAAAATATTAATTCAGCTAAAATTTTGATTATGGGTTTTGCTTTTAAAGGAGATCCTGAAACTAGTGATATGAGATTTTCTACTACTATAGATTTGGTTAATTATCTTAAGCCTTTTTGTACTCATATTTATGGATATGACGGAGTTGTCCCAAAAAATGAAATTGAAGCTTTGGGTGTGAGCGTTGTAAGTATTGAAGATGGTTTTAAAGATGCCGATGTGGTAGTTATAATGAATACACATAAAAGCCATAAAAATTTAGATTTAAATAAACTATCTGCATTATCTAATGATCCTTTAATTTTTATAGATTGTTGGAATATTTATAAAAGCCAGGATTTTAAAGATAATCCTAAAATGATTTTTAGTGGAGTAGGGGTTTATTGATGAAAATTCTAGTTTTGGCCAGTGCTGTTCCTTCTGTAGGCCAT
>CAYQXW010000249.1:0-2099 GCA_964421615.1 uncultured Planctomycetales bacterium | reverse complement strand
ACGCATTATATTTCTATCCACTACTGCCATACGTTCTAGTTCCCAATTAGTCGCATACTTAGCAATTCTTTCATCAACGGTATCTTTATACTGAACAACTAGTTTAACTAATCCTTCAGTAAACTCTTTTATATCTTTATCTACAATTTCTTTTCCAATAAACTGCCAAAAATTATAAATAGCATTTTCACTAGTATCATTAGTAATATCCATAGAATAAAGTATCTGAAGAGCATATTCTCTTGCTACTGTTCTTTTTCTCATTTTATTTTTTTATTTCAATTGATCAAACAAGTTAACCATTTCAATTGCAGTCACCGCTGCATCTGCGCCTTTATTTCCTGATTTAGTACCTGCACGTTCAATAGCCTGTTCAATCGTATCAGCTGTAATAACTCCAAACACAACTGGCACACCAGTATCTTTAGCTACTTGAGCAATTCCTTTTGAAGACTCTGCTGCAACAAAATCAAAATGCGGAGTTGCACCACGAATAATTGTACCTAAACAGATTATACCATGATAATCCTTAGATTCAGCCATTTTTTGTGCAACCATAGGTAATTCAAATGCACCAGGAACCCAAACAACTGTACAGTCCTTATCATCAGCTCCATGTCTGCGTAAGGAATCTAAACAACCACCAACTAATTCTTTAGTAATAAAATCATTAAATCTTGAAGCAACAATACCAAATCTTTTTGATTTTGCAATTAAATTACCTTCAACTATTTTTGCCATCTTTTACTCCTTAAATTTTAAGCTGATGCCCCATTTTATCTTTTTTAGTTTTAAGATATCCATAATTCACTGAATTTGGTTCAATTTCTAATGGAACACGCTCTACAACTTTTAATCCATAACCTTCTAACCCTACGATCTTACAAGGATTATTAGTTAATAATTTTATATTTTTCAAACCTAAATCCACTAATATCTGCGCTCCAATTCCATAATCTCTTAAATCTGGTTTATACCCTAACGCAACATTAGCTTCTACAGTATCCATTCCTTTATCCTGTAAATCATAAGCACGTATTTTATCTTCTAACCCAATGCCACGCCCCTCTTGATGCATATATAAAATAACTCCACCTTTTTCTTTCTGAATCATCTGCATTGCTTTTCTTAATTGCCGTCCACAATCACACCGTATAGAACCAAAAACATCCCCAGTCAAACATTCCGAATGAACTCGAACTAAAACTGGTTTATCCTTAAAATTACCCATAGTCAACGCAACATGGGTTTCATGATTAATCTTATCTTTATACAAATTTATTTTATACTCTCCAAATTCTGTTGGTAAATTCGCTACTGTAACTTTTTCAACTAATTTTTCTGCTTTTCGCCTATACTCGATAAGATCTGCAATAGAACCAATTTTTAATTTATGTGTTTTTGCAAACTCTAATAACTGCGGCAACCTTGCCATAGATCCGTCTTCATTCATTATTTCGCAAATAACACCAGCAGGATAAAGCCCAGCTAAACGCATTAAATCAACAGATGCTTCTGTATGCCCTGCTCTAACTAAAACACCGCCTTTTCTAGCTCTTAATGGAAAAATATGTCCTGGACGAACTAAATCTTCAGGGTTACTTTTAGAATTTACTAAAATTTGAATAGTATGTGCTCGATCAAAAGCGGATATCCCAGTAGTAATACCTTTAGCAGCATCAGTAGAAATCATCCAAGCAGTAGAAAATGGATCTTTTTTATTAGTTGTATTTTTTTCTAGAAGCATAGGTTGAAGTTCCAAATCAACTAACCGATCTTCTTCCATAGGCACACAAATAAGTCCACGCCCATATTTAGCCATAAAATTTATTTGTTCCGGCTTAACAAAAGAAGCAGACATCAATAAATCGCCTTCATTCTCACGGTCTTCATCATCAACAACAACAACCATGCGACCATTTTTTATCTCTTCTATAATTTCATTAGTATTGTTTAACATATTTTCTTTACTCCTTAAAAATAAAAAACCCGAAGAACAACTTCGGGCAACAAAATACATTGAATTCTTCTTTTATCTAGACTATACTATCGGCTCCGGTATTACATCGGATCAATAAGACCAAGGTCTATACCAAACC
>CAYQXW010000248.1:0-2102 GCA_964421615.1 uncultured Planctomycetales bacterium | reverse complement strand
ACAAGCTTTAAATCTCTAGCATTGTTTAAAAGCTCTTGTCTTATTTTAAAATCATAGATAATTGGAAATTGGTATTTCTCTTTTGAATAGCGATTAAGGGCAATCTCTAGTTTACCAAGAGCAGATGTGATTTTTTCCAAGTATTGCTTAGATGGGTAGTATTCTATTTTATACTCAATATAGCTTTTGATATGCTCATCTGTTATAAGCTCACAGTTTTTGAGTTTAAAGTGTTCTTTGAGGTAGTTAAAAAAGTTATTCCAAACATTTCTATAACTCTCCATCGTTTTAAAAGATGATACACATCCAAAATGCTCATGATTTGGATTTACTCTATCAGATTTTTTTGCACCTTCAAAGAATATGAGCTTTGTAAGCACTGCTGTTTGATAATATACACTTCCTCTCATTTTTACTTTTTCCATTTATCTATAATTTTAATTTTTCCTGCCTCTATTTACAGGTATGTGTTGAGTCCTTCTACTTTTTTTCACTTTGAAAGCATCAAACAAAGATTAGATTTTTAATAGATCTAATAAAACTAAATTTAGGCATTTCTCCTACTGCTAAAAGCAGCTATACAGTTTTGAAAAGTATCTGAGAACTTTACATTTTGCTTCACAGTTTTTAAATAGTCTAGAAAGAAAAGATTCTGGTAAACTCTTCCTCCTAGCTCAACTTTAGTCATTGTTTGAATCAATGCTTACTTTTGGTAAGGGTTATAAAAAAGAAAATTCTAACACCTATTTTGTCAAGTATAACCGCTCTTATAAAAATAGATTTGCCATAAGATTTTTTGCTTCCCGTTTCCTTGTTTTTTTAGAAGGTAAGAAAAATTGCTTTTTTTAGGGGATTTTTAGGGAATAGTTTACAAAAAGAGAAGAGATACAATTTACACCTTTTTTTACAAGGCTTTACAAAAGAGTTGACAGCCATTTATAGTAAAGCTTTGTATTTTTCTGATAAAATTTATTATAATCACAAGGAATTTTCAAATGAAACCATTTAGACATAGTCTTATTTTCTCGTTTATATTTATCATCTCCACAACGACAACTCTTTTTGCAAATGAGCTCAATCAAAAGATAGAAGAGGTTTTTAGCAAAGCAGATACTAACGCAACCTTTGTGCTTTATGATATGCAAAAAGAGAAGCTAATTATTCATAATCAAGCAAGAGCACAAAGAAGATATACACCTGCATCGACTTTTAAAATTGCAAATTCGCTCATAGGATTAGAGACAAAAGCAGTCAAAAGTGTAGATGAACCTCTCCCATACATTGGACCAGAGAATCCATTTATCGCAAGCTGGAAAGAAGATATGGGACTACGCAAAGCAATAACCATTTCAAATGTGCCTATTTATCAAGAACTAGCCAGAAGAATTGGTTTTGAAAGAATGAAACATTATTTAAAAAGCTTTGAGTATGGAAACGCTGATACAGGAGAGATAATAGATCGTTTTTGGTTAGATGGACCACTCGAAATTAGTACTCTTGAGCAAGTGGAGTTTTTGAAAAAATTAGTAGAAGAACAACTACCTGTCTCCAAAGAGGCTCAAAAAGATGTAAAACAGATTTTACTGCTTGAAAGTGCTGATGATTATAAATTGTACGGAAAAACTGGTTGGCAAAATGCACCGGGTAATGGGATAGGATGGTTTGTTGGCTGGATTGAAAACTCTCATGGTAGTTATGTTTTTGCTTTGAATATGGATATGACGGGTGCAAATGATGCCCCAAAACGAATAAGTTTAACTAAAGATTGCTTATTCGCATTGGGATTGTTGAAAGATTTATAGACTTTTAGATTTTTCATCCCATTTGATTGTATTGCTGATATTCTTTTCCATAGCTGCATTAAAAATAATTTCCGCAAACTCTTTATAAAGCTTTTTAATACGCTTTGGTGCTTTCTCTTTTTGAAATGCTTTTTTTACTTCACCTTGTACCATAGCCATAACGACTGGTAATGGATAAAATGCTCTTAAGCAACGCATTGCACCATAGAATATTGTTTTAGAAGATGACTTTGGATTGCTATTTGCAAATTTTAGAAGAGATAAAGGTCTTGACTTATTTTTTAAGATGGCTGTTAGTAT
>CAYQXW010000247.1:0-2110 GCA_964421615.1 uncultured Planctomycetales bacterium | reverse complement strand
ATACTGGATATAATTATCCGGAATAGCATTCATTAAAGAAAATGCTACAAAGTGTGGAAGATGACTTACAAACGCCATAATTTTATCATGTTCAAGAGCGCTCATACAACTAACTCTTGATCCTAATTTCTTCCAAAACAAAACAACTTTCTTCAGAACTTCTTGATCTATTAAATCATTCTCTGTAATTAAGCATAAAGATTTTTCAAAAAGTTTAGCATCAGCAAATTTAATACTTTTTTTCTCAGAACCAGCAATAGGATGACAACCAACAAAGTTAAAAAAACATTTACTGAGCATATTTTCAATTTCAACTTTAGTACTTCCTACATCAATAACAATACATTCCGGATTTATAACTTTAGCAATTTTTTTTGATTCTTTTAAAATAACATTAATCGGCGCTGCTAAAATTAATAAATCAACATCCTTAAAAATTGAAATTTTAGTATCACCTTGATCGATAGCACCTATTTTTTTAGAAAACTTTATATTCTCAATTTTTCTACTAGTTCCAACTACTGTCTTAGCCAATTTTTTCTTTTTTAAAGCAAGACCTAAAGAACCGCCAATTAAACCAGTACCAAATATACCAACTTTATCAAACATAGTTATATTTCTCTCTCAACACTAGATGCAACAGGCTTCAAAGCTTGCATCAATTTGAAAAATTTGGAAGGTTTTAAAGATTGAGCCCCATCTGAAAATGCATCTTCAGGACGACTATGCACTTCAATAATCAAACCATCAGCCCCACAAGCAACAGAAGCTTTTGCTAACGGTTCTACTAAAGCCCATTTACCAGCAGCATGGCTTGGATCAACTATAACAGGTAAATGTGAAAGTTGTTTTGCTACAGGAACCATACTTATATCTAAAGTATTTCTTGTTGCGTCCTCAAAAGTCCTAATCCCTCTTTCACACAACATTACATTAAAATTTCCTCCAGCCATAATATATTCAGCAGACATTAATAATTCTTTTATAGTAGAAGATAATCCTCTTTTTAAAAGAACCGGTTTTTTAGTAATGCCAACTTCTTTTAAAAGATTAAAATTCTGCATATTCCTTGCACCAATTTGTAAAATATCTACATATTTAGCCACTAAACCAACATCTCTAGTATCCATTACTTCACTAATAGTAGCCAATCCAAATTCATCACCAGCTTGTTTTAAATATTTCAATCCTTCTTCCCCAATACCTTGAAAACTATATGGAGAAGTTCTAGGTTTAAACGCTCCACCACGTAAAATAGTAGCACCTGCTTTTTTTACTTCTTTAGCAATTTCAAATAAAATATCTATACTTTCAACAGCACAAGGACCAGCCATTATCTCTATTTTTTTTCCACCGATTTTAACACCTTTACCAACATCAATAATTGAATCTTGCGGGCGCATTTCTCGAGAAACTAATTTAAAAGGAGAAAGCACTGGCATTACTTTTTCTACCCCAGGTAAAGCTTCCAATGGAGTAGATTGCAATACATCCTCCGGCCCAATTAACCCAATAATAGTTCTTTCAGTTCCTTGTGAAATATGCGGTTTTAACCCTAACCCCTGCACTTTTTCAATAATATGATCTAATTGTTCTTTCGTTGATCCTGGTTTTAAAACGATTATCATATTTTCACCTTTTTATATTTATGATAAAACTTTTTTTAGAGCTTTAATAAATTTAACATTCTCTTTTTCCAACCCAACACTAACGCGAATAAAAGTATCCATTTTATATTGTTTCATATCGCGAACAATAACACCTAATTTCAATAAAGCTTTAAAAATTTCGACGCAATCTTTTTTCACGTCAACTAAAACAAAATTAGTAACCGACGGAACAAAAGTTAAACCTAACTTGTACAACTGATCATATAGGTAATATTTACCATCTAAAGTTACATTTCTAGTCTCTTTTAAAAATTTTTTATCATCTAAAGCAGCAACCGCTCCAACTTGAGCCAATAAATTAACATTAAACGGCTGACGTACTCTTTCCATATAAGTAGCCATTTCTTCACTAGCTAAAGCATACCCAATACGTACTCCAGCTAAACCATAAGCTTTAGAAAAAGTTTTCAATACAATTACATTCTTTCCCTTAAGCATAT
>CAYQXW010000246.1:0-2122 GCA_964421615.1 uncultured Planctomycetales bacterium | reverse complement strand
GCTGATTTATCTGAAGGGATAATCAATGTTAAAATTGAAGAAGTCAAAAAGCAATAATGCTTTTGGATTAATTGAGATTATGATTGTATTAATTATTATTAGTGTAATTTCTTTTTTATATTTAAAACGTACGGTAACTCAGCCGGTTGTAAATAAAGAAGTTCAGAAGGTTGCGCAAGAACAAGGTATTGATACGTCTAATTCTAAAAAACTGATAGATACTACTAAACAAAAGTTATATGAAATTAATGTTCAGCGAAATAAACAAATGAATCAGGTTAATGAATAAAATAAGTAGGAAGAGGTAAAAATGAAAAAATTATACTTATCAACTATTGATCGTAAAATTGGTGGGGTGTGTGGTGGTTTAAGTGAATATTTCGATAAAGATTCCACTTTATTTAGGATTATTTTTATATTGCTGGCTTTATGCGGTGGATTTGGAATTATATCATATCTGATAATGTGGATAGTTATTCCAAAAAATCCAAATAAAATTAATTAGCTGTTTTTGGTTTTGAATTCCAAATATTATTAAATTCTGCTTTAAAGTTTTTTATAAGATTTAAATCTGTTGTGAATATCGCATTTTCGTAATTACGAAATTCAGCATTATCTGTCCAGTTATAAGATCCAGTTATAAGCAGTTTATCATCAAAAATAGCGAATTTGTTATGCATTATTCCGCCTTTTTTGCCATTTGTAATTTTTAGTTTTAACCCATCCTCAAAAAGCTGTTTTACAGCAGAGTGAACTCCTTTAGCTTGACGGCTATCAGCAATAATCCTAATGTTTACGCCGCGTTTTTTAGCTTCTTCTAAAGCCATAAGGATATCTGTAGCAGTTAAATCAAAAATAGCGATGTCTAGAGTCTTTTTACATTCATTAATTGCTTTAATTATTTGATTTCTTACTGAACCGTTAGGGGAGAAAAAAGCCTGGGTGTTATAAGAAATAGATGAATTTTGATTTTTCGGAGGTTGTGTTATAATACCAGTAATAAAGCCACAGCCGAAAATAAAGAGTATTATAAATATTTTTCTAAATATTCGCATAATTAATTATAGCATTTTTTAGGAGTTAGTGTATGAAGAAGTTTTTTTTAAGTTTGATATTAGTATTAAGTATTTACAGCTTATTATTTGCGCAAGAAGATGTTGAGAAAAAGTTTTATAAAAACGGTTTAACTCTTGCTTTAAAAGGTAATTTTATTGCGGCAGAAAAAGAGTTTAATTCTGCTTTAAAAGTTGATCATCCTTTTAATTCGCCGATAAAAACAGCTTTACAGCTTATTCAAGATGTGGATAGTAAAAAAATAACTAAAGAGTATGCTTTGCTTATTTTTCAAGCTACTGATTTTGGGAATAATAAACAAATGGATAAAGCTATTGAAAGTTTAACAAAAGCAATTACTTTAAATTCTAAGTATGTCATGGCTTACAATTTAAGAGGATCTATGTATGCAATGAAGCAGGAGTATAAAGTTGCGTTAGAAGATTTTAATAAAGCTATTCAGTTTGATGCTAGTTATGCGAAAACTTATTTGAATCGCGCAAATCTTTATTCTCTTTTATCGGAATATCCAAAAGCTTTTAATGATTTTAGTAAAGCTTTAGAGTTAAATCCTCGATACCAGGAAGTTTTTTATAATCGAGGTTTGTTATATGCACGCAATAAACAATTCGAATTAGCTGTTATCGATTTTTCTAAAGCTATAAGTTTATATGCTAAATATACTTCGGCTTATTTCAGCAGGGCTATGGTTTATTCAGATATGAAGCAATATGCACTAGCGGTTAAAGATTTTGACGCAATTTTAGAATATGAAAATAATAACAAAAATCTATTAGTTTACTTCTATAAAGCTCAAGCATTGGAAAAGTCTGAATTACTAAATCAAGCGTTAGAAAACTATAAATTTTTTTTACAATTAGCGCCTACCGTTGATAATTACCAAATTTATAAAAGATATATCGATATAGCTAAAGTTAATGTATCTTCTATTGAAAAAAATATAAATTTAAATTTAAAGAAATGATTATTGAACAATTTAGAAAAACGATAAAAAAATATAAGTTAATTGAATCCGCAGATAAGATTATAGTGGGAGTTTCTGGAGGTG
>CAYQXW010000245.1:0-2162 GCA_964421615.1 uncultured Planctomycetales bacterium | reverse complement strand
GGAGGAGCAGCAAACCCTTCACCACCAATTGGACCGGCACTCGGTGCAAAAGGTGTGAACATAATGGAGTTCTGCAAACAATTTAATGCCCGTACACAAGATAAGCCAGGGAAATTATTACCGGTTATCATTACAGTTTATAAAGACAAATCATTTGACTTTATAATCAAAACTCCTCCTGTAGCAGTTCAGCTGCTTGAAGCATCCAAGAAACAAAAGGGATCTCCTGAACCAAACAGAAATAAAATCGGTTCGGTAAACTGGGATCAGGTTAAAGAGATTGCTGAAGCTAAAATGACAGATTTAAACTGCTTTACTGTAGAATCAGCAATGAGTATGGTGGCAGGAACAGCTAGAAGTATGGGTATAACTATCACAGGTCAATCTCCTTTAAAATAACTAATGTTATTAGGAGTTAAACATTTAATTTTTATAAAATGACTAAATTAACAAAAAAGAAAAAGGAAGCTTTAAGTAAAATTGAAAAGGATAAAATCTATTCTTTATCAGAAGCTGCCAGTTTAGTGAAGGAAGTCAACTACACAAAATTCGACTCTTCGGTTGATCTGGATGTCAGACTTGGAGTTGATCCTCGTAAAGCCGATCAGATGGTAAGAGGCATAGTTACACTTCCACACGGTACCGGAAAAACAATTAAGGTACTTGCTCTGGTTACACCTGATAAAGAGGAAGAAGCTAAAGCTGCCGGTGCTGATTTTTACGGTTTAGACGATTATATTGCAAAAATAAAAGATGGTTGGACAGATGTAGACGTTATTATTACCATGCCAAGCGTTATGCCTAAAATAGGTGCACTTGGTAAGATTTTAGGGCCACGCGGATTAATGCCGAACCCAAAAACAGGTACTGTAACAATGGATGTTGGAAAAGCAGTAAAAGAAGTTAAAGCCGGTAAAATAGATTTTAAAGTTGATAAATATGGTATCATTCATTCTTCAGTAGCAAAAGTATCTTTCGATTCCGATAAGATAACTGACAATGCTAAAGAATTATTAAATACAATTATCAAATTAAAACCTTCATCAGCCAAAGGAACTTATGTGAAAAGCATTTTTATGTCAAGTACCATGAGCCCGGGCATTCAGATAGATCCTAAATCAATCTAACAACTTAAAGTTCCGGTAAATTAGGCAAAAATAATTATGAAAAAAGTAGAAAAAAATCAAATCATTGATTCTTTAGCAGAGCAACTCCGGTTAAGCAAACATATCTATTTGACAGATATCTCTGAGCTGAACAGTGAAAAGACTTCAAACCTCAGAAGATTATGTTTCAAAAGAAATGTAAAACTTACAGTTGTTAAAAATACATTACTCAAAAGAGCAATGGAAAAATCTGAAAAGGATTTCAAACCTTTATTTGATATTCTTTCAGGAACAACCTCTGTTATGTTTTGTGAGGATGGAAACGTTCCCGCTAAGCTTATTAAGGAGTTCAGGAAAAGTGCAAACGTAGATAAGCCGATATTAAAAGGAGCTTATGTTGAAGAAACAACTTATATTGGTAATGACCAACTTGAGTTCCTGATCAACATCAAATCCAAAAATGAACTTATCGCAGATATTATTGCATTACTGCAGTCTCCTGCTAAGAATGTAATCAGCTCTTTACAGTCAGGTGGAAACAAGCTCTCAGGCATTGTAAAAACACTATCGGAAAGACCTGAATAATAATTCATTAATTAATAGTAAACATTTAAAAACAATTTAAAAATTCAATAAAAATGGCAGATTTAAAAGCTTTTGCAGAACAATTAGTTAATTTAACAGTAAAAGAAGTTAACGAATTAGCTAAAATTTTAAAAGAAGAATACGGTATTGAACCAGCAGCAGCAGCAGTTGCAGTAGCAGCTCCAACAGCAGCAGAAGGCCCAGCCGCAGCAGAAGAACAAACTTCTTTCAATGTTATATTAAAATCAGCAGGTCAGGCTAAATTAGCAGTTGTTAAATTAGTAAAAGAACTGACAAGTTTAGGCTTAAAAGAAGCGAAAGAATTAGTTGATTCAGCTCCAAAATCATTAAAAGAAGGAGTTTCTAAAGACGAAGCTAACGCATTAAAATCACAATTAGAGGAAGCAGGTGCAGAGGTTGAAATTAAGTAAAGAAAATTTAATATACAAATTTTAGGTGTGACTTCAACCG
>CAYQXW010000244.1:0-2203 GCA_964421615.1 uncultured Planctomycetales bacterium | reverse complement strand
CTATTGATTGTAGTCCCGCCATTAACATAAATACCCCAGTGATTATTATTGGTCGCTGATGTTGTTTTGCCAAACATAGCAATATCACCACCACTAGTGCTGACTGAAACGCCGCTAGGACCACTTGTTCCAATCACAAGACCGGATGAATCCAAAGCAGCATCTCCCAATCCAAAACTACTATTAAGTGCATAACCATCTCCTACAGTCAAACTATTCCATGAAGCAGTTCCTGACCCTCCACCCATCCATAAATGTCCGCCATTAGTAGCAATAGATGAATTATTCTTCATAAGAATTCCGCCACCGTTAGCATCAATATCTGACCAAAGCACTAAATTTAATTTTTTACCACCAGAAGAAGAAATTGAACTGCTAGTATCTAAAATAATCGGTGCAGTCGTTTTAATCGTTAAACTAGCATCAGTAGTATGCTCATTAGTAATAGTTTTGCTGCTATTTAAAGTAAAAGCCGTCGGCGTATCATAAGAAGTCAATGTTGTGCTTGCACTGCCCAACTGGATATTTCCAGAATAACTTTGTGTACCGCCATAACTTGACATACCTACAGTGACCGAACCACCGCTAATCAGAGTATTTTGAGCAGTAACAGCTAAACTTCTTAAAACTTTATTCGCACCCACTGCTCCGGAAAATGTAACTGTTCCTGATCCAGCATTTATAGTAACTGGTGAAGGTGCCAAATTAGTTTCTTGAATATAAGGCAATCGATAATCTGCGGTAGTAGTATCTTTATTTAAATCATTCCACTTGCCTAAATTTCCTGTAAACTGTAATACTGATTCATATTCACTTGATAGAGGCCAATTGGGAGTATTATTATAATTATTCGGTTCGCTATTAGACCAATTAGAATATGCTCCAGAATAATAAGCTGAGCCTCCACTACTTCCACTGTTTTGAGTAAAAAATAATCGACCATGATCATCTTCCAATCCTTCAGGCCCAGATACCCAACGCCATACAGCATTAGTTCCTTCTCCAGTCAAACGGCGCGCACCTAACCACGCAGCAGAATACAAAGCTTTACTGCTTGCTATCGCATTTTCAAGTCGAGAAGTAATTGTCGCCAAATATTTATCACCAACCGCAGCTCCAGTTCCCACAGCAGCATCTAATATCGCTTCCGTCCAGTTCCAGTTAATATTTCCCTGCGCATCACACCAATTCGTAACTCTTGCGTAACTATTTCCAGAGTTTAATATTCCATAAAATCTCACATTACCATTGCCAGAATTAATCACAAGACCATTAGTATTAGCAACAATAGTTTCACCATAAATATTTATCGCTCCATTAGAAGTCAATAAATTCACCGCATCAGAACCAGCAATATAAACATCACCACCAACATAAGTAGTAACATTATTAATCAACGCTGTTCTTCCCGTACCAAAACTTAAATATCCACCAGCTGTGATAATATCTTCATTAAGTAAAATAATTCCTGCACCATCGCCTACATCACTGGTATTATCTGCATCCAAAACTACGTTTAATTTTCCACTGCCACCAGTATTTTTAATTGCCGCATCAACAGAAATATTATTATCCGCAATCAAAGTTAAAGTTACATCTGTGTTTCCACTAGCTTTGTCAATTTCATTAGTAACTGAAATATTACCTAAATCCCCTCCTCCAGAATTCGTAGAAATCGTCGAGTTCGTACCTCCTTGAAGTGCAGTTACAATTGTACTTGCTGCTGCCGCATCAATGGTATAATTCGTAGGGTCTAACAACCATAAACCAGCTTCGCCATCATAAGCCATAGCTGAAATTCTCGCACCTGTTACATCAACAGCATGTCCAGAAGTCTCAATAAAACCACCATCGCCGCCATTTACACCACCGCGCGCCTGCAAATCTCCAAACACATTTGTTTTACTCAACGCATTTTTAACATCTGACCAAATAAAAATCCGTCCGCCTTTACCTATATTATCAGCATTAGCTTTTAACAACGAACTAAACTCAACATTAATCTTATCCGCAGTAATATCAATATTTCCACCGTCACTCACCGCAGAAGAAACATCTAAACTTCCAGAAACTTGCACTTGCCCACTTTGCGCATCCAAAACAATCCTACCGCCTTTTTGCGCAATTCCCTTAGCTTCAATCACACCGGAATTATTAATTACTGACTGCGCTAATTCATCAGCGGCTCTTGCTGTCATTATCA
>CAYQXW010000243.1:0-2232 GCA_964421615.1 uncultured Planctomycetales bacterium | reverse complement strand
GGTTGTTTAAAATGCCGATTTTTAAATCGTTATCCTTCGTTATCGCTAGATTTAGCACATCTGCATTGGAAAACAAAAAAAGAAGTTTATCAAAAAATTAAAAATAAAATTGTTATTGTGTCTCCTTCGAAATGGTTAGTTTCTTTATTAAATAAATCACCTTTATTTTCTGGTTTAAAAATTGAATATGTACCTACTGCTGTTGATTTAGAAGTTTTTAAACCGTTATCACATCAAGAAGCCCGATTATCTTTAGGGATAGAGGCGGATACAAAAGTAATACTTTTTTCTGCATTAAATATTGATGATAAAAGAAAAGGTTCAGATGATATTGAGAAAATTTTAAAAATTTTGAGTCTGGATTTTAATAAAAAAATAACTGTTTTATTTGTAGGTAAACAAGCAGAGATAGTTTTTAAAGATAGTGATAAATTAAAATTTAAATACACCGGTATGATAACTGATGATAAAAAATTAGCTTTAGCTTATAATGCTGCGGATTTGTATGTTTGTTTGAGTAAGGCAGATAATTTGCCTAATACTTTAATAGAAGCTAGTGCTTGTGGTTTACCAATTGTAACGTTAAATTCTGGTGGCTGTTCAGATGCGTTAGATCATCAAAAGTCAGGTTATTTAGCGAACAATTTAGATGAAGTATGTAAATATATTCAAGAACTGTTAGTAAATGATTCAAAAAGACAAGAATTTGGAACAAATGCCAGAATTTACGCGCAAAAATATTTTAATATGTTGGATCAGGTTAATTCATACGTGAAGTTGACTAAAGATTTAACTTTCAAAAGAGATAATTAATTAAATGAATAATCCTTTGATAACCATAGTTACTGTAACCTTTAATAGTGCTAAAACTTTAGAGCGCACTATTCAAAGTGTAATTAATCAAAAGTTCAAAAATTTTGAATATATAATAATTGATGGGAAATCGACTGATGGTACTGTTGATATTATCAAAAAATATGAGAAGTATATTTCTTATTGGGTTTCTGAACCGGATAAAGGAATATATGATGCAATGAATAAAGGAATAAAAGCTGCTAAGGGGGATTGGATACATTTACTTAATTCAGATGATTTATATTATAATGAAGATGCATTAACTCAAGTTTCTAATGTTTTAAAGAATGAAAAAGAAAACTTTTACTATTTTAGTATGATTCAAAAAACATCTGATAAAGAAGTTTATTATGATTGGGAATTTAATAAAATTAAGTTGTGGTATTCTGCTTATTTGCCGCATCCTACAACTTTTATAAGTAAATATCAGTATTCAGTATTAGGTTTATATGATATTTCTTTTAAAATCGCTGCAGATCATGATATGATACTTAAGTTAGTAAAAAGATTTAAAGCTGTACATAATAATATTCCTGTAACAATTATGAACTTAGGTGGTTTAAGTAGTCAGAATATTAGTAAAACATTTCTAGATTTTAAGAATGTTACGGTTAAAAATGGTTTTAATTCGTTTTGGGCGGAATTAATTTTTCGTTTTAAGTGTTTTAAATATAAAATTCTAAATTCTAATACAAAATGAGAACAGATAAGAATGCCTTACTAACTTTTGATAAAATTAATGGATTACTAAATAAAAATTTTTCCGTATCTTCAAATCCTGCTATATTGGATTTAGGGTGTTCTGACGGGCAGCTATTGAGTATTTTTAAAGCTAAAGGTTATAATAATCTGACCGGAGCTGGTTATGATGTAAAAGCTCAAAATAACATCAAAATATTTTTAAAAATAGATTTTAATGATTTATCTTGGTCGGATGCTTTAAAAGATTATAAATTTGATGTAATAGTTTCTTCTGATGTGATCGAACATCTTTTAAATCCGTATAATTTTTTAACTCAGATAAAGAAAATTCTAAAAGCTGATGGTGTTATTATTTTTTCTTTTCCTAATGTGCATAACTTAAGAAGTCGTATTGCTTATTTAGTAGAAGGTAGGTTTTGCGGTTTTTTCGGTCGTAATTGGAATAGTAATCACATGCTTTTTGATCAGCATATTTGAGTTCCCAATATGCATCTTTTAAAGTATTTCCTAAAATTAAATGATTTATATATTGACCAAATTGAATATGAGTTTGGCAATGTTTGGTTAGCAAATACTACCATAGTATATATAAAAAATTTATCAAAACCAATTAATAAATAGTAATGAAGATACTACATGTAATAGCCCCAGTTGAGTTCGGTGGAGGAGAAAGTC
>CAYQXW010000242.1:0-2258 GCA_964421615.1 uncultured Planctomycetales bacterium | reverse complement strand
GCAGACTTAATTAGACAAAAATATTTAGATTTTTTTAAATCAAAGAAACATAAAGTTGTTGAAAGTGATTCTTTAGTTCCTGTTGATGATCCAACTGTTTTATTTACTCCAGCGGGTATGAATCAGTTTAAAAAACAGTTTTTGGGTATGATTGGAGATTATACCCGAGCAACTTCTTCACAAAGATGCTTAAGAACAGATGATTTGGAAAAAGTTGGTAAGACTGATTATCATCATACGTTGTTTGAAATGTTGGGAAATTTTTCTTTTGGAGATTATTTCAAACAGGAAGCTATTGAATGGGCTTGGGAATTTTTGACAGTAGAATTAAAAATCAGTCCTGAAAAATTATGGGTTTCAGTTTATAAAGATGATGATGAAGCTTATAAGATTTGGAAAGATAAAATGAAAATCCCGGTTGATAGGATTGTCAAACTGGGGGATAAAGATAATTTCTGGCCGTCTGATGCTAAAGAAAAAGGTCCGAATGGTCCTTGTGGTCCATGTTCTGAAATATTTTTTGACCAGGGAGAAACAGTTGGTTGCCGTAAAAAAGATTGTTCTCCGGCTTGTAGCTGTGGAAGATTTGTGGAAGTTTGGAATTTAGTTTTTACGCAATTTAATCGTAAAGACGGCGGTGTTCTTGAACATTTGCCTCAGAAAAATATTGATACTGGAATGGGGCTTGAAAGAATTGTAGCTGTTATGCAGCATGTTAAAAGTAATTTTCAGACTGATCTTTTTCAGCCGATTATAAATAATTTAGTTACTGCTTCTAAAAAACAGAATAAAGGGTGTACTGAAGATTTTCATGCGATTGCAGATCATTTGAGAGCGATGGTATTTTCCATTTATGATGGCATACTTCCTTCT
The DNA here is from genome assembly GCA_964421615.1 of uncultured Planctomycetales bacterium. GTDB lineage: Bacteria > Omnitrophota > Gorgyraeia > Gygaellales > Profunditerraquicolaceae > CAYQXW01. The sequence continues at coordinate 1,385 of CAYQXW010000242.1, read as the reverse complement.
AATGAAGCAAGAGGTTATGTTGTAAGAAAATTAATCCGTAAAAGTATTTTACATCTGCGTAACTTAGGAATTGGTGAGCCGTATATGTATAAATTAGTTCCGGTGCTAGCAGATATCATGAAGAATCCTTATCCTGACTTAATGAAGAGAAAAGAAAATATTGCTGATATTATTTTATCAGAAGAAAAAAGTTTTGTTTCTACTTTAAATTCTAGTTCCAATTTGTTGGAAGAAAAGTTTAAGGATTTTATTAGTGGTAAGAATGATCCGCAAGCTTGTGGTGTGATTGCTTTTAATTTATATGATACGCATGGAATTCCGCTGGATATTACTTTAGATTGGGCAAAGAAAAATAAAATTGTGATTTCTAAGGAAGCTTTTGATGTTGAGCTAAACCAGCAGAAAACCCGTTCTAAAAATTTAAGTGCGATGCAGGGAGATGTTTTTAGCTTAAAAGAAGCTCCGGTTAAAGATGTTAAACCTACTCACTTTTTAGGTTATGAAAAAGATATAACCCAAGCTAAGATTATTAAAATAATTAAAGATGGCAAACCTCTTGAAGTTTTAAATACTGGTGATTCTGCGCAAGTTGTTTTGGATAAATCAGTATTTTATGCTGAATCTGGTGGGCAGGTTGGAGATAGAGGAATTATTCAATCCGGAGATAATGTTTTTGAAGTTTCTGATACTCAAAAGATGGAAAAAGTTTTTTTACATAATGGAATTATAAAAAGTGGTAAAATAAAACTAGGGGATATTGTTGAAGTAAAGTTAGATACTTCTAGAAGATTAGCGATTGCGCGTAACCATACGGCAACGCATTTGCTGCAGGCGGCATTAAGAATAGTGTTGGGGGATCATGTACAACAGCAAGGTTCTATGGTATCTGAAGAAAAGCTTAGGTTTGATTTTACGCATTTTAAAGAAATAAAAAAACAAGAGTTAGATCGAGTTGAAGAGTTAGTTAATTTGAATATACTTTTAAACTTGGAAGTTTCTAAAAGAGAATTAACTTTACAGCAGGCAAAAGATGAAGGGGCGCTGGCTTTTTTTGCTGAAAAGTATGAAGATAAAGTACGCGTTATTTCTGTTGAGAAAATATCAAAAGAACTTTGCGGTGGAACACATTTAGACCGGATAGGTTCAATTGGTTTATTTAAAATCGTTCATGAGGGATCAGTTGCAAGTGGCGTGCGTAGAATAGAAGCTGTAACCGGAGTGAATGCGTATAAAGCTGTGAAAGAAGAAGAGCAGGTTCTTGACAGTGTTTGTGATTTACTAAAAATTCCAGCAGATAAAATTTCTTTAGAAGTAGAGAAGAAAATTAAGCAAATTAAAGAGTTGGAAAAACAAGTTAGTCTACAAAAGTTTGTAGTGTTGCAATC
>CAYQXW010000241.1:0-2269 GCA_964421615.1 uncultured Planctomycetales bacterium | reverse complement strand
GTTCGATATACCGCTGTCGGAAATCATCGTCGATTTTTACGACCGCGTTAAATCGGTCACCCGCGGCTACGGTTCGATCGATTACGAATTTAAAGATTATTTTCCCACAAAACTCGTAAAACTTGATATAATGTTTAATGGTGTTATTTGTGATGCGTTTTCAAGTTTAATGCCGCGCGAAAAAGCAATGACTAAAGCGCGTGCTTTAGTTGAAAAATTAAGAGAGCTTATTCCTAGGCAAATTTTTGAAGTTGCGATACAGGCATCTGTTGGTAGTCAAATTTTAGCTTCTGAAAAAGTTAGGTCAGTTGGGAAAAATGTTACTAGTAAGTGTTCCGGTGGTGATATAAGTAGAAAAAAGAAACTTTGGGAACATCAAAAACAATCTAAAAAACGTATGAAGCAGTTTGGGAAAGTTGAAATTCCTCAAGAAGCGTTTTTAGAAGTGTTAAAACTCTAATATGGCAGAAGAAAATAAAAAACAATTAAATTCTGAAACCCAAAAAAAAGATTGGAAAGCAGTTATTTGGGATTGGACTGAGTCAATTGTTGTTGCATTAATATTGGCTTTAATTATTAGAACTTTTGTTGTCCAGGCTTTTAAAATTCCTACGGGTTCTATGCAGCAAACTCTTTTAGTAGGCGATGCTATTTTAGTAAATAAATTTTTATATGGTGTTAAAATTCCTTTTACTGATTGGCGTTTACCAGCTTTTAAAAATCCTCAAAGAGGCGATGTTGTAGTTTTTATTTATCCTGAAGATCCAAAAAAAGATTTTATTAAGAGATTAATTGCGACTGAAGGCGAAACTGTTGAAATACGAAATGGGTCGATTTATGTGAATAATAAACCATTAGTTGATCCAGTTTTTAGATCGAAATATTATTATAATATGGGAAATATGTCGGCTGGGAAGAAAATAACAGTTCCTAAAGACAGTTATTTTGTGTTAGGAGATAATTCAGCTTCTTCACAAGATAGCAGATATTGGGGGTTTGTCCCTCATAAAAATATTTTAGGGAAAGCTATGGTTGTATATTGGCCTCCGTTAAGAATTAGACTAATCAAATGAACATAGCGAATAAGATTTCGACATTTCGAATCTTAAGCGTTCCTTTTTTTATTGCTTGTCTTTTGTATTATTCTCCAGAAAGAGATCATCTGAGATTTTGGGCTTTAGGTATTTTTATTCTAGCAGTTATTTCTGATGCTGTTGACGGGTATATTGCTAGAAAAGCAAAGCAAAAATCTAAAGCTGGAGCTATACTTGATCCTTTAGCAGATAAGTTGCTTTTAATAAGTTCTTATGTTTGTTTATATGTTGTAAACGATTTTCCTGCCAAAATTAAGTTTCCAATTTGGGTGCCGTTAGTTGTTATTAGTAGAGATGTAATAATTTTGCTTGGATCGATTATAATTTTTATGGTGAAACAAGATTTAAAAGTTTCTCCAACTAAATGGGGAAAACTTACGACGACTTTTCAAATGTTAGCTGTAATTTCTGTATTGTTGCAGTTTGGTTATTCTAATATAATTTGGACTATTGCTGTTTATTTAACTGTGATTTCTGGAATTGATTATTTAAGGAAAGGATTTAAAATAATTTATGCTGTGGATAATACTCGCAATCATCATTAGTTATTTAATTGGTTCTATTCCAACTGCTTATATTTTTGGTAAGGCTTTAAAAGGAATTGATATTAGAAAGCATGGTTCTGGTAATGTAGGAGCCACTAATGCTTTAAGAGTTTTAGGGAAGGGGCCGGGTATCCTGGTTTTATTGCTTGATGTTTTAAAAGGGGTATTTCCTGTTGTATATTTAGGTAATTATATAATTAGTAAAGTTTCGATTAATCCAGAATTTATATATATTTTAATTGGATTGTTTTCTATTTGTGGCCATAATTGGACTATTTTCTTAAATTTTAAAGGTGGGAAAGGAATTGCTACCACTTTGGGAGTTTTAATTGGTTTATCTGTTAATATAATTGCGTTAAGGGTTATTATTTTGTTAGTGGTAGGAGTTTGGTTAGTTGTTTTTATTCTCAGTCGAATGGTATCTTTAGGATCTTTAGTTGCTGCTTTATGTTTTCCTATTTTTATGTTGCTTTTTAAGCAGTCGTTATTTTTAATTGTTATTAGTTTTTTGCTTTCTATTTTTATTTTTGTACGTCATAAATCAAATATATCTCGCCTTATTCAAGGAAAAGAATCCCGCATTAGTTTTAAATCAAAGAAATAAAAGAAAACGTTTTCTCGTAAGTCGTT
>CAYQXW010000240.1:0-2299 GCA_964421615.1 uncultured Planctomycetales bacterium | reverse complement strand
CAGTATACATAATTTTTCTTTTTAAATAATTAAACTGAAACTCTTCATTAATTTTTTTCCCAATTGTACAATCAGTTTGTCCTAAAACTATTTTTTCTGGATTTTTCCAATGAGAAATTAAATTTAGATAAGCCATATGAACATCTTGTGATTTTAATACATCAATAAATTTCTGAAATTTAATTGCCGGATTTCTTTGCTGCAATTTTTTAGGAAGCATAAATGCTATCTTATTAAAACCTGCCTCGAAACAATCAGGAGGACATACTGAAAATAAATTAGCGATAGGCTTTCGGATACCCAAAGGTAATAATTGTACTTTTTTCCAAATATTTTCTAACCAAATATACCTATTATATCCAGCAAAAATTTCATCCCCTCCATCACCAGATAAACAGACAGTAACATGTTTTCTAGCCATCTTGCATACTAAAAGGGTAGGAATCTGAGAAGAATCAGAAAAAGGCTCATCATAAACACTCGGCAAAGTTGGAATTAAATTTAAGGCATCCTGGCCAGTTGTATATAAAGATGTATGCGCTGTACCTAAATATTTAGCTATATTTTGAGCTTCTGTTGCTTCATCATACCTCGGATCTTCAAAACCTATAGTAAAAGTTTTAATAGGCTTAGTACTATTGACTTGCATCAATGCTGTAATCAAAGAAGAATCTATGCCTCCAGAAAGAAAAACACCCAACGGAACATCTGATTCCATTCTTATTTTCACAGCATCTAAAAGCAGTTTTTCGAAATCACTAACAGTCTCATTAAAGTTTTTATTCCAAACTACACTGTTAGCTTTTTTACAAATATCTTGCGCACTCCAATAAAAATCAGAAATATAATTACTATTTCGTAAATTAAACGTTATAATTTCTCCTGGTAAAACTTTTTTTATATTCCGGTAAATTGAATACGGGGCAGGCACATCATTATATCTAAGATAAAGAGTTAACGCCTGTCGATCTATTTCTTTTTCGAATCCAGGAAATTCTAAAAATGGTTTTAATTCTGAAGCAAACACAAAACTATCTTTAATAAATCCATAATAAAATGGTTTTTCACCTAACCGATCACGGCACAAATAAAGAAATTTTTCCTTACAATCCCATACAGCAAAAGCAAACATTCCATTAAAATGTTTTACAGCTTCTTTTACACCCCAATGCTCAACAGCAGCTAAAACTATTTCAGTATCAGAAGATCCTTTAAAAGTAAAATTCTGTTTAACTAACTCTTCCCTTAATTCCTTAAAATTATAAATCTCTCCATTTAAAACTATAACAAATCTTGATGAAGAAGAAATCATCGGCTGATGGCCAGCCACTGATAAATCTAAAATTGAAAGCCTGCGATGAATTAAAGCAACGTTCTGATCAGAATCAACCCAAATACCTTGATCATCAGGACCGCGATGTGCTAATGTCTTAGCCATTGCAGAAGCGATAGCTTTAATTTCTTTCTTGGGAAAATTATTTTTAGAAGGCAGGAAACCCGCTATACCACACATTAATTTTTACTTTTCTTAAGTTTATAATCTCTTAATATTGCCATAAAACCAGCTAATCCCAAAGCAACTAAACTCATTAAATATCCATAACGCATTCTATGCAAAGTCCCAACATTCAAAACAACAACAGAATACACAAATAAAATACAAAAATTAAACAAAAATAAAACCCACATTACAATACTTTTTCTCCAATACCATAATGAAAAAGGTAAGAAAAAAAGAGCAAAATAAACTCCTAACATCTCTAAACCAACTAATTTTCTTAACATACCATTAGCTTCAACACTAGCACGTTGAAACCAAAAAGAAGGAAATGGAGCCAATAACCCAATTTGCAATATTCTTGGAGAATAAATAAACAGCTTCCAAGGTGTATCATAAACGATATTTTTATCGATATCGCTATTGCCTACAGCAATTGAACTCCGATAAGACTCTCTTTCTTTAATTAAAGTACTCAAAGAATTATCATTAGCTACATTTTGAATCATCATGCTAGTTTTATTTTCTTGCTGACAAACATTGTTCTTAGGTAAAGTTACAAACAACATAAATCCAGTTATTGCCGTAATAATAAAAATCAACAAAATTATATTTATTTTCAAAGTAAACTTACTTATTTTTTTAATATGCCACTCATAAATAAAATAAATTCCAAGAATTATAGTAAAAATAAAACTCACTAAGACTTCTAACCGAAGTAAATATATACGCATTAACCAAATTAAAAAAATCCCGACAAAAAAATAAAAAATAGTAATCAGAGTGAATTTTATTTTATGA
>CAYQXW010000239.1:0-2330 GCA_964421615.1 uncultured Planctomycetales bacterium | reverse complement strand
TTATTTTATCTAATACTGTTTGAATGTTATTAATATTTTTTGTATTACGGAAGAATTATTTGGCTAAGGCTTTCTGCGATACTCGCACCTTTTTAGCATCAGACCATAAATGCTCTAAAGCATAAAATTCTCGAACAGGAGCATGAAATATATGCACAACTATATTAGAATAATCCTGTACAATCCACCCGGATTCATCATTAGAATTAACTTTAGATATAGGTTTAATTTTATCTTTATGCAGCTCTTCTAAAATAAAATCAGAAATTGCGTTAACCTGCCTCAGTGAATTAGCAGAACAAATCACAAAATAGTCACAGAACCCGCATACTTTCTGCATATCAAGTACAAGGATATCTGCTGCTTTTTTTTCTTTAGCGGCTAACGCAATTTTTATAGCTACCTGTTTCGTATCGATTTAAAACTCCTTATAAAGACTACTTACTTTTTCCTAAAATTTTATACATACCAGTTGAGCAAACAGGACATTTACCTTTAACTGCTGGGCGTCCGTTTTTCATAGTAACTTTCTGTTCATCCTTCATATCTGTTGATTTTTTACATTTTACGCAATATCCTTTTTCAGCCATGGGATTCCTCCTTAAAGTTTGGTTTATTTTATCAGAAGTGATTTTTTCTGTCAAACTGATTTGCTAACCGTAAAACATTATACATCGGACCTGAATAGAGTCAATAGATTAGATTCGAAAACATTTTTTTGACTTGAATCTTACAACTTCAGACTTTTTTCTACTCACGACTTAAATATCTTTATGCGAATACTTCTCTTCAATCTCACCAACAATTTCTTCTAAAAGATCTTCGAGCGTAACAACACCCTTCATCTTCTTATTATCATCAACAACAATTGCCATCTGCATCTTTTCAGTCTGAAACTTGCGCAACAATTCACTTACACGCATATTTAATGGAACAAAATATGCATTATGTATCAAATCCGGCAAAAGAAATAACCCGGGATCTTTTAATATATAAAGTAAATCTCGAGCAAAAATTAACCCGACAATATTATCATTCTTATCTTTATAAACTGGCAATCTTGCATGGCCTTGCTCAGCAAAAATATCCAATAACTCATTAGAAGAAACATCTGCGCTTACAGAAACAACATGCTCAGTCGGCACCATTACATCTTCAACTTTAATATCTCCGAACTCAAAAATCCGCTGCAGCATCTTTTTTTCTTCTTCAGTTAAAACTCCTTCTTCTTTACCTATCTCAATCATAAGCCGTAATTCTTCTTCTGTAATAAGCGGGGATCTCTTAGGATGTTTAATTCTAAGGATATGCAGAATTAAATCTGTTATTTTTGAAAACCCTTTAATAATAGGGCTTATCATTTTGATATATAATTCCATTATTGGAGCAACAAAAAGAGCCATTTTCTCCGTATTTTTTAAAGCTAACATTTTGGGCAGGATTTCACAAAAAATCAGGATAAATGACGCTGCAGCCAAAGTTGCAAGAACAACTCCCCAACGCTCCCCAAAAAGATGAACAAGAATAACAGATACAATAGTAGAAAAAGCAATATTAATAAAATTATTACCAGCTAAAATTCCAATAATAAATTTATCTGACATAGAAATAAGTCTATGAATACTTTGGCTGTTTTTAACTCCCTTAGCCAACATATGCCTTAATCTCAACTTGCTTAACCCAATAATAGAAGTTTCGGATAAAGAAAAGAAAAAAGATATAATAGCAAGAATCAGTAGAATTATTAATAAAGGAATAGAAAAACCTGCGATCATTTTATTTTTAGGGTTTTAATAATATCTTCTTTTTGTTTTTCCAATGGGCCTACAACGGCAAAATTCATTTTATCCTGTTTAAAAATCATATTACTTACTTCTTGCAGATCTTCTACTCTAACTTTCTCAACTTCTTTAATAATTTCTTCAAGAACAAATATTTTATTTAATGTTGTTGTCGGCTCACCGATCCAAAACATTTGATCCATCGTATCTTCCAACGCTAACATCAACTGCCCTAAATAAAATTCTTTAGCGCGTTTTAACTCTCCACTGTTTACTTTTTTATTTTTTATTTTTTCCAGTTCAGAAAGTACAAGTTTTACAGTAGATACAACTTTTTGATTATCAACTCCTGCGTGCACCACAAAAGCACCTGTATCTTTTAAAAATTTTACTTGAGTCCCTATTTCATAAGCTAATCCACGCTTCTCTCTTACTTCATTAAATAAACGGCTAGAAGAATTTGCTCCTAATAAAATATGTAGAATACCCATAGCATATTTTAAAGGATGATTTCTTTTAAAAGCATGAAACCCTAAAACTAAATGACTT
>CAYQXW010000238.1:0-2332 GCA_964421615.1 uncultured Planctomycetales bacterium | reverse complement strand
CTGAGCAACTGTAGCTAAAGTTCTCTCCATTGTAGAACCTTGCGGCATAATAACGTTAATTTTAATTTTATTTTCATCAGATTTAGGATCGAAATCACTATCAACATAAGGTAAAATTAAAAATGAAGCAAAAAATAAAACAGTCACTGCAAGAAGGGTAGATTTAGGATACTTAAAAATAAAATCAAAAATATATTTATATTCTACTTTTAAAAAATCCATAAATTTATTAGTCCAATCTACAATCTTAAAAATCGGAGCTAAAAATTTATTTTTTCTTTCATCTTTCTCTTCTCCTTTTTTCTTAAGCATTAACGCACACATCATAGGCGTTAAAGAAAAAGATGCAAGTAAAGAAAACAATGTCGCATAAACAACTGTCAAACCAAAAGAACGCATAAACATACCAATCACACCGCCCATAAGAGCTATAGGAGCAAATACAACTAGATTTGTTCCAGTTGTAGCTATAATCGCAACCGTCACTTCCTTGGTTCCATCAATAGCCGCCTGCACAGAATCTTTACCTCGATCCAAATGTACTAAAACACTTTCAATAATAACTAATGCATTCGAAATTAATGTTCCCAAAGCAGTAGCAATTGCCAAAAGTGTCATAAAATTAATACTAAAACCCGAAATCCACATTGGAAATAAAGTCGACACCAGTGAAGTAGGAATAATTACTGAAGCAATAAAAGTTAAATTAAATCTACCGGTAAATAAAAGCAAAATTATAACAGTAAATAGAATCCCTTGCGCTATACTTACCTGAGTTCCCACTGTTTCATTTAAAATAAAGGTCGTCGTATCTGTAGCAATATCTAAATTCATTCCATTGGGAAGAGCAGCTCTAAATTCTTTTAACTTCTTAGCCATATCTTTAGAAATTCTTATCGCATTACCATCAGAAGCTTTCTTTAAAGAAAGACCTACTACTTCTTTTCCATTAAAACGCGCCATTGATTCCAATTTTTTATAACTATCTTCTATTTTTGCAATTTCTTTTAATTTAAACGAAGATCCATCTGTAGAAGATATTGAAAAATTCGCAATCTGGTCTATACTTTGAAATTCTCCTACAAAACGTACACTCAAAGCATGATTATCTTTCTCAATTTCTCCAGCAGGAATATTCTTATTTTTCATCATCAAAGCGCTAATAACTTCTGGAATAGTGATATAATGTTGCTTCATTAAAACCGGATCAAGTTTAACGTTAATCTGTCTTTTTTTACCACCGTAAACCTCTACTTTAGCTACACCAGCAACAGAAGAAAATTTAGTTTTTAAAGTTTTATCAGCGTATTCATATAACGCACGCGTATCTAATGTATCACTAGATAAAACTAAATCCATAACCGGCTCCAATAAAGGATCATATTTTTCAACTAAAGGTTTTTCTACACCATCTGGAAGATCATTAAGAATTGCTTCTACTTTGTCTTTAACTTCCGCAGATTTAACATTAGCATCTGCAGAAAGCAAAAATTCAATCGATATAAACCCAACACTTTCATAAGAATAACTCCTAATCTTCTTTATTTGCGATACTTCGGCCACAGCATCTTCAATCTTTTTCACAACCAAAGTTTCTATTTCAAGCGGAGTTGCTCCTGGATATTTAGCCGTAACAGTAACAATAGGAAAATCAACTTTAGGATATTTTTCAACTAGAATATTTGAATAACTAAAAATTCCAAGTACAACAAAAACTAAAACAAACATTATAGTAGTAACTGGTTTTTTAACAAAAAATTCTATCATTTTATTTTTCCTTGTTATTTAATACTTCAACTTTATCCCCATCTTTAAGCTGACTCTGTCCACTTACAACAATCAAATCACCTTCATTAACACCTGCCTGAACTACTGCTCCAAAACCATTACGCTCTCCTAAAACTACTTCTACTTTTTTTACAATATTATTTTCTATTTTCCAGACATAAAATTTGCCTTGTTCAATATCAAAAATTTCATTTGGAATAACTATTACATCATTTAAATCTTGAGTATGCACAAAAATTACTGGATTATCATTTTGCAGATTGATGCCTGCATTCAACTTAATCCCGATTAAAAACATTCCAGTATCAACATTTATATCCTGAGATATTACTGAAATCTTTCCAAACACCTCTTGTTTATTCATCAATAAGACATCCTGCTCTTCTTTTAATTCTTTTTTTACATCTGCGGTTACAAAAGCTTGCGCAGAACCAGAAGTTACACTCTTTAAAGTCAACCTAATATAAACAGGAATATTTTCTTTTTTTAGCTTTTTAGCTTCTACAGGAATACCATTCTTCTGCCATTGAGATAAAAAACTTAT
>CAYQXW010000237.1:0-2350 GCA_964421615.1 uncultured Planctomycetales bacterium | reverse complement strand
TTTCAAAGTTGAAGAAAAGGCAAAGGCAGTGCCAGAAGTAAAATTCTAAAATAAACACAGGAGAAAATTATGCAAACCAAATTATTTAAATTTTTTTTAGTTGTGTTTCTTGTTAGCGGATTAGTTGGTTGCGGTTCTGTAAAAGTGAAACGTACTGATGTGGATAAAACAATAGATTTAAGCGGCGAATGGAATGATTCTGATTCGAGAATGGTTTCAGAGGATATTATTAAAGATTGTTTAGCCGGAACGTGGTTAAATGATTTTAATATTCAAAAGGGTAGTAAGCCAGTTGTGATTGTTGGAACAGTTTTAAATCAAACATCAGAACATATTAATTCTGATATTTTTATCAGTGATTTAGAAAGAAGCTTAATTAATTCTGGTAAGGTAAAGTTTGTTGCAGATAAAAGCGCAAGAGTAGAAGTGCGTGATGAGAAAAAGGATCAGGCTGAGAATTCCACTAAAGAAACAGCTAAACCTCAAAAACAGGAAACTGGTGCAGATTTTATGCTTCAGGGCTCAATTAATTCTGTGAAAGACGAAGTTCGCGGTAAATATGTTGTAATGTATCAGGTTAATTTGGAATTAATTAATATTATTTCAAATGAAAAAGTTTGGATTGGTCAGAAAGAGATTAAGAAAGTAGTTTCTCGCAAAAAGATGGGTTTATAAACTATGAGTTGTTTTTCTAATTTACTGCTGCGGAAAATATTTTTTTCTGCAGCAGTTATATTTTTTTCTTTCAATTTATCTTCCTGTGCCACTTATAGGAGTACGGAAGCTAAGCTTGATGATTTGGTTGCTCGCGGTAATATTAAAGAAGCCAGTGTTTTTTTAGAATCTCAGAAAAAGTCTTATGGAAAAAATCAAGAACTTCTTTATTTGTTTGATCATGGGTATATTAATCATATCCAAGGTGAATGCAAGCAGAGTATTATTTCTTTTGCAGATGCAAAAAAGTTATATGACCAGCTTTATACTAAATCTATTTCCCGAACTTTAGCTTCATGGGTGACTAATGATTATGCTTTGGAGTATCGAGGGGAAGATTTTGAAAGAGTCATGGTTAATGTTTTCCAGAGTTTGAACTATATTTTGCTTGATGATTTGCAAGGAGCTTTAGTTGAAGCACGTCAGGCAGATGAAGTTTTGAAATTAATTAACAGCAGGTATGATGAAAAATCGAAGAATGTTTATAAGGAAGATGCTTTTTGCCGGTTGTTAACCGGAATTATTTATGAAGCAAGCTTGAATAATAAAGGATATAACGATGCTTATATTGCTTACAATAAAGCAAAAGATATATATGAAGAAGATTATGCAAAAAATTATAGTGTAAGAGTACCATTGTTTTTGAAAGAAAATTTATTGTCTGCCGCAGATTTTATGGGGCAGGATGTTTTAGTGCAGTATAAAAATAAATATCCCGATGTTCGTTTTGTTTCTCTTAAAGAAAAACAAAAGAAAGCGGAAGTTTATTTAATCCAATATAACGGTTTTTCTCCTGTGAAAGAGGAAATAGATATTCCAATTCCTTTACCTGAAGGATATATTATGAATTTAGCTTTTCCTCGTTATGAGAAAAGACAATATTCTGTGGTACGAAGTGAATTTGTTGCGCAGCTAAGTGATAGTGTTTCTATAAAAATTCCTACAGAATTAGTTCAGGATATTACAGCAATTGCTGTTTTGAATCTGGAGAATCGTAGAGGCAGAACCATTGCTAAAGTTTTAGCACAAGCTGCGGGAAAATATTTTAGCGAGAGAGCTATAGAAGAACAAATTGCGCAAGGTGCAGGTAATGATGCTGCTGTGGGGTTTAAAGTTTTGAGCAGTTTATATAATATTTTTACTAACCGCGCGGATTTGAGATCTTGGAGTACTTTGCCAGGGGAGATTCGTGTTGCAAGATTATTGCTTGATCCTGGAGTATATAATTTAAAACTTTTAAATTTTGATTCGAATGCAAATCAGGTTGAAAAAGTAGATATTGCAAATATAAATTTAACTGCAGGTCAAAAGAAATTTTTTTTAGTTCGCACTGCTAAGTAAATTTACAGCCAACTATTGACATTTTTGAGCTTAGTGCTATACTTTTTTAATTACGTTTTATATCTATTTATACGAAATACATAGAAAATACCAAAGAAGGTGTTCTTTGGTTTTGTTTTTTATAGGAGGAGTAAAATGTTAGTTTCACATTTAGTGCATGCTGAATTAGTATGTGCAAATTTAAAGTCAACTGTAAAAGAAGCAGTAATTGAAGAAATGGTTGAATATCTTCATTTGAATAAAAAAATTTCAAATAAAGAAGAAGTTGTAAAAGCGTTGTTGCATAGAGAGAAAG
>CAYQXW010000236.1:0-2373 GCA_964421615.1 uncultured Planctomycetales bacterium | reverse complement strand
ACTACCCTTTCTAATACAGGATTAGCTTTTACAATTTCACTCTGGGTTAAAGTGATTTCACTAGACCTAAATTCAGACATATCCTTATAGTAAGGAGAATCAATCTGTTTTTTACCCAAAATAAACATTTTTACTTTTGCTTCATATTCAGGTGTTTTAAACTGTAACCCAATTGATACAACAAACAGCACTAAAAAGACAGTTGATATAATGGTGTATTTGCGTCTGAAAACAATTTTTAAATAATCTCTTATAGTAAATTCCATACTTCCTCCTTAAAAATATTAAAACATTCCTTCGGAAACAACGACTGTGTCTCCGTTTTTAAGTAATATGTCTTCTTTAGATGATCCAGACATAATTAAATTAACGTTTATGCTGATGGTTTCATAACCAGGAGCATCTTTATTTGGTCTTAAAACTTTAACTCTACTTGATGATCCATATTTAGTGAATCCTCCGGCAATTGCTATAGCTTTTAAAATCGAAGTTTTCTCCTCTAATTCAAACACGCCTGGACGATTAACTTCACCATAAACAAAGAATTTTGATATTGGAGCTGGTGGCAGAGGAACAACTTCTTTAACTGGAGGAATAGTTACAATAACTGTATCTCCAGGCTGAAGCAATACTTCTTTTTCAGAGCTGCCTTCCATTATTTCATTTATGTTTATTTTGATGATTTCATTGCCTACCCCACTAGCTTTTGGTCTTAAAACCTTGACTATAATATCTGGGCTTTGACGTGCAAATCCGCCAGCGATTGCAATAGCTTTAAGTACTGTCGTGTTAGCGCTGAAAGGAAAAACTCCAGGATGATGGATCTCTCCATATACAAAAAATTTACGGCTGTTGGATTCTTTTAAAAATACTGAAACTACTGGGTATTTCATATACCCGTTTTTTAATTTACCTTCAATTTCTTCTTGGATTTCAGTTAAATTTAAATCCTTAACTGGTAAATTACCTATATAAGGAAAGGTAATTGACCCATCAGGGGAAACTGCAACTGAGTTGGTCATTTTTTCAGGTTGTAAAACATTTATCTCTAAAACATCTCCAACGCCTACTTTGTAAAAAGCTTCTTCCTGATTTTGCATACTTTTTGCAGCAAACACACACGTAGTTGTCAGCATAATAAATATTGATATTAAGACTGTTAAAAAGTTTTTCATTTTTCTCTCCATTATTTCGCTCCTACACCGAATAAAACGGTAGGTACTGTTTTAAACATAATTTTTACATCTAGCCACAATGACCAATGATCTATGTAATAAAGATCTAACTTTGTCCAATCGTTAAAATCCGTAATATTGTTTCTGCCATTTACCTGCCATAAACATGTGATACCTGGACGCATAGATAAACGTCGTCTATGCCAAGATTCATACGAAGTAACTTCCTTTGGAATTGGTGGTCTTGGACCAACAATACTCATATCGCCTTTTAAAACATTCCAAAGTTGAGGTAATTCATCTAAACTAAGTTTTCTTAAAATTCTGCCAACTGGTGTTATTCTTGGGTCATTAGCCATTTTAAAAGCTGGTCCCTTCATTTGGTTCTTTGCCATTAACTCTTTCAATTTGCTTTCTGCATCTATACACATAGTTCTAAACTTATAAAGGGTAAATTTATGATTATTTAATCCACAGCGGACTTGTTTAAAAATTGCTGGTCCTTTAGAAGTCAGTTTAATGGATAAATAAATTAATAAAAACAATGGTGATAAAAGCAGTATTGCTGTTGCACAAATAACAATATCCATCGCTCTTTTGAAAAGTAAATGCCAAATTTTATCTGGAGTAGTTTCAAAAGTTAATAATGGGCAGCCATTTAACTCTGTTGTTTTAGCTTTTGCAATGGTTAAATCAAAATGATCAATAGCTAAATGGGAACGAATACCTTCGGTTTCTAAAAATTGCATAACTCCTTCAATTTTGTTTAACCAAGAACGCGGTACAACAAAAACAACTTCATCAATGGAATATTTTTCATGAATAATATGTTCTAAGTGTGAAAAATCACCTAAAATTTTGTATCCGTTAACATAATGCCCTGTTTTTTCTGGATCATCGTCTACAAGTCCGATGATACGTAAGCCCCACTCAGAATGTTTTTCAATTACTTTGATAAAATTTTGCGCTCTTTTTCCACTGCCGATAATTAAAATATTTTTAAAATTGTAACCTTTTTTTCTAGCACTATAAGAAATATACATTAAAATAACTTTTACAGTTGATATTAATAAAATCGCACATAAAAATATTAAAATAATAAAAAAACGGCTTAAATAGGTATGTTTGATAAAATAAATTGTTGCGTTGAAAATTATAAAACTTAAAATTGCGCTTTTAAAAATTATCCACAACACTG
>CAYQXW010000235.1:0-2410 GCA_964421615.1 uncultured Planctomycetales bacterium | reverse complement strand
GCTTATTGGCAGGATGAAGGTGCTTTTACTGGTGAAGTATCCGTAAAAATGCTTAAAGATGTTGGTTGCAGTTATGTAATAATCGGACATTCTGAAAGAAGACAGTTTTTTTCAGAAACTAATGAAACAGTAAATAAAAAAATTAAAGCAGTTTTAGCAGGTGGATTGCTTCCGATAATGTGTGTTGGTGAAATGTTAGCAGAAAGAGAAGCTGGTAAAACTTTTGATGTTTTAAAAGACCATGTAGAGAATGGGCTTAAAGGTTTGAGTGTTGAAGAAGTTTCCAAAGTTATTATTGCTTATGAACCAGTTTGGGCAATTGGTACTGGGAAAACTGCAACTCCTGCTCAGGCACAAGAAGCGCATAAATATATTAGAGATCTTGTTGCAAAATTATATAATAAAAATGTTGCAGACTCTTTGAGAATTCAGTATGGTGGCAGCGTTAAACCTGAAAATACCAAAGAGTTAATGAGCCAGCCGGATGTTGATGGTGCTTTGGTTGGTGGTGCTAGCTTAAAGGTCGATTCATTTGCTGAAATCGTCAAGCAAGCAGCTGCAGTAAAAAAATAGAGGTGGAGTTTAAATGTTATCAATATTAATAGTTTTTCATGTTATTGTAAGTATTTGTTTAGTTGCAATAGTTTTAATGCAAAGAGGACGTGGTGGTGGTTTTGTTGAAAATCTTTCTGGGTTAGATTCAATTTTTGGTACAAAGACCAGTACTTTTTTGACAAAAACTACAGCTGTATTAGCAACTTTGTTTTTTTTGAATTGCTTGGTTTTGGCGTTATTATCATTACAGCAGAGTAAATCTTTGATGCATAATTTTCCTGCAAGAACATCTACAGCTGTAACAACTAATACTACTACAACTGAAAGTAATGTTGCAACAAGTAATACAACAACAGCAGCAGCGCCTGCAGCGGTAACTACAACGCCAAATGCAGTAACTACTACTGCTAAAGAAGCTGAAAAAATTGTTAATACTGTTGAAACTGTTGTAGAGAATACTACAACAACTCAAGCAGGTAACTAAAAGGCTAAAATTTGTTTAAGCAAACTCGCTTAAATAAAAATATAAATCAGATAAAAAGACTATCGTTAAAAACGGTAGTCTTTTTATTTTTGTTTAACTGTAATGTTTTTGCGCAAGATTACGGAGATGCTTACATAACTTCTAGTACAGCTGATGCGCGTACTTTAATTCCCATTTTGGCTTCGGATACAGCTTCAAGTGATATAACTGGAATGATTTTTAATGGATTAGTGAAATACGATAAAGATTTGAATTTAGTAGGAGATTTAGCTAAAAGTTGGGAAATTCAGGAAAACGGATTAGTGATAATTTTTCATTTGCGGGATAATGTTTATTGGCAGGACGGAGTAAAGTTTACTGCTAATGATGTGAAGTTTACTTACCAAAAATTAATTGATCCTAAAATTCCTACTCCTTACGGAGGTGATTTTGAAAGAGTAAAATCTTTAGAAGTTTTGGATTCGTTAACTGTTAAAGTCACTTATAAAGAATCTTTTGCTCCAGCGTTATCTAGCTGGGGGATGCCGATTATGCCTCAACATTTGTTGGAAAAAGAAGATTTTACGAATACAAAATTTGCTCGTAATCCTATCGGTCTTGGTCCATATAAATTAAAGAAATGGAAAACACAAGAAAAAATTGAGTTAGAAGCTAATAAAAATTATTTTGAAAAAGAACCTTATTTGCAAAGATATATAAGCAGAATTATTCCTGATGAGTCGACAGCATTTTTAGAACTACAGACGCAAAGGATGGACGCAACTGGGTTGACTCCTTTACAATTCAGCCGGCAAACCGATACAAATTTTTTTAAAAATAATTATCGAAAATTTCAATTACCCGGTGCAGTGTATATTTATATGGGATATAATTTAAAGAACTCTAAATTTAGTGATATTAGGGTGCGTCAGGCATTTAATTATGCAGTAGATAAAAATGAAATTATAAAAATGGTTTGTATGGGGTTTGGAAAAATTTCTACTGGTCCTTATCTGCCGCAATCTTGGGCTTTTAATAATAGTGTGAAATTTTGGGATTATGATGTTAAAAAAGCAAAAGAGTTACTTAAAGAGGCTGGATGGGGTGATACTAATAACGATGGATGGTTGGATAAGGACAATCAGATTTTTGAGTTTAGTATTGTTACGAATCAGGGTAATGAAGAACGTTTAAAAGTAGCTCAGATTATTCAGCAGAGATTAAAAGATATAGGTGTGAAGGTGAAAATAAAAGTAGTAGAATGGGCGGTATTTTTAAATCAGTATATCAATAAAAAAAGTTTTGATGCGATTATTTTAGGGTGGTCATTGTCTCGAGAACCGGATAATTATGATATTTCCGACCAGAAGCAGCTGACACTCCTGATGGCAG
>CAYQXW010000234.1:0-2413 GCA_964421615.1 uncultured Planctomycetales bacterium | reverse complement strand
TCTTTTCTTATCCATGGTCGGCATCGCAAAAACTTTATGGCGCACCGTTGCCATTTGTGGACGGTGTTTTGGAGTAATAATCGTTGCCATAATATTACCGCCAAAAGCTGGACGTGTCTGCAACAATAATCTTTTTTCCAAATCTACATCTAAACCAGTACAATCAGCAGTCAAACCAGTATTTATTTTAATTGCAACTCTGGAAATTAAAGATCTTCCAATAATTGTCGCACCGCTTAAAACAACTTCCGGTTTATATTTTTCAATAAGCTTAACTAAAACTGTAGTATAAGCATCATCCTGATAATTCGCTAACTGAGGAGAATCAACCAAATAAACAGTATCTACTCCACTGCAAATTAACTCTTGCGCCTGCATTTCTACATCATGTCCTAAAAGTACAGCGCCTACAGTTGTTTTTAATTTATCAGCTAACTCACGCGCTTTTCCAATCAACTCAAAAGACACAGATTGAACTTTACCTTTTTTCTGTTCTGCAAAAACCCAAACGCCTTTATAAGCACTTAAATCTTTTTTCTCAGTACTTTCTACCTGCGGTTTATCCAATACAACAGCTTTAAATTTACAAGTAGGAACACAAGCACCGCACAAAGTACATTTATGTTCATCAACAACTGCTTTTTTATTAACTAAAGTAAGCGCGCCGAAAGGACAAGATTTAACACATAAACTACAACCCACACATTTATCTAAAATAATTTGTAAACTCATGGCTAGCAAACCTCCTCTTTCAATAACTTCACAAGGGTGTCGACAATTTCTCTGGTTTCTCCTGTTATTTTCTGTCCACCGGTTCTTACTGGAGGAGTAAAAATTTTCATAACATTTGTCGGAGATCCAGCTAAACCTAAACCTTTTGGATCAGCTTCAATATCTTTAGCTGTCCAAGTAATAATTTTAGCAGATTTAGATTTCATCATACCTTTAAGAGAAGGAATTCTCGGCTGATTAATTTCTTTTACAACGGTTAAAAGCAATGGTAAAGGAGCTTCAACAATATCGTAACCTTCTTCAGACATTCTTTCAACTTTTGCTTTATTATCTTTTATATCTTCAATTTTTTTAACGTAAGTAACCTGAGGAATATCTAAGTGTGTTGAAATTCCAGGACCAACTTGTGCAGTATCACCATCAGAAGCTTGCTTACCGCATAAAATCAAATCATATTTAAAAATATCTTTCTCGATTTTTTTCATCGCACAAGATAATGTATAACTTGTCGCCCAAGTATCGCTTCCAGCAAATGCACGGTCAGATAAAAGAATAGCTTCATCCATCCCCATAGAAATTGCTTCACGAAGCGCAGCTTCTGCTTGTGGTGGCCCCATCGTTACAACGATAGCCTTACCACCAAATCGTTCCTTCAAACGTACAGCTTCTTCGATTGCATACATATCAAAAGGATTAATAATAGATTTTACTCCATCACGAATCAAAGTATTAGTCTCAGGATTAATTCTTACTTCTGTTGTCTCTGGGACTTGTTTAATACAAACTATGATATTCATATTATCTGCCCATCTCCTTGATTAACTGTAAGCCAATGATATTTCTCTGAATCTGATTAGTACCTTCATAAATCTGAGTAATCTTGGCATCTCTTAAATATTTCTCAATCGGATAATCTTTCATATAACCATAACCACCGAAAATCTGAATTGCATCGTTGCAAACTTCCATAGCAATATCAGAAGCATACATTTTAGCCATAGCAGATTCTTTACCATTATCTTTAACACCTGCATCAATAGATCTTGCACAAGAATATACTAAACCTCTTGCTGCTTCAATTTTAGTCGCCATATCCGCTAACATCCACTGAATTCCTTGATTACTAGAAATTGGTTTACCAAACTGAATTCTAGTTTTTGCATATTTTACTGCTAACTCTAAAGCACCTTGAGCAATACCCAAAGCCTGAGCAGCAACTCCTGGACGAGACATATCAAATGTTTTCATTGTAACGATAAATCCCATACCTTCTTTAGCTAATAAATTTTCTGCTGGAACTTTACAATCATTGAATACCAATTCCATGGTAGAAGATGCGCGAATACCTAATTTGTCTTCTTTTTTTCCAAAAGTAAAACCTTTCATCCCTTTTTCTACGATAAAAGCTGAGGCTCCACGAGCACCTTTATTTTTATCTGTCATTGCAACAATGGAATATGTTTCTGCATCACCACCGTTGGTAATAAAATGTTTTGTACCGTTTAAAATATAATAATTGCCTTCTTTTTTTGCTGTAGTTTTAATATTAGAAGCATCGGATCCAGCTTCTGGTTCAGTCAAACCAAACGCTGCAACTTTTTTACCTTTAGCTAAATCTGGAAGATATTTTCTTTTTTGTGCATCATTAACATATGAATCTACTGTTTGAGGTGTTAAAGCA
>CAYQXW010000233.1:0-2423 GCA_964421615.1 uncultured Planctomycetales bacterium | reverse complement strand
CTCTGTAAGAGTAATGAATGGGCCTCTTGCAAACTTTATAGGAACAGTCCAAGAAATTAATAAAGATAAGAGTAAAGTAAAAGTTTTAGTTTCTATGTTTGGTAGAGAAACCCCAGTTGAACTAGATTTCTCACAAGTAGAAAAACTATAACTAAAAATAAAAGTGGAGGGAAACAAAATGGCACAAAAAGAAATTATTAATGTAGTTAAATTACAAATAGAAGCAGGTAAAGCAACACCTGCACCACCAGTTGGACCAGCTTTAGGATCAACAGGTATAAATATTATGCAATTTACTAAAGAGTTTAACGAAAGAACAGCAAATCAACCAGGAATGACAATTCCAGTAGTTATAACAGTATATCAAGACAAGTCTTTTGAATTTATAACAAAGGTTCCACCTGTAGCTGTTTTAATAAAAAAAGCAATAAAAATTGAAAAAGGTTCAGGAAAGCCAAATAAAGAAAAAGTTGCAAGTATAACAAAAGAACAAGTAAAACAAATAGCTGAGCAAAAACAAGAAGACCTAAATGCAGCATCATTAGAAACAGCTATGAGTATGGTATGTGGCACAGCACGTTCAATGGGTGTTACAGTAATTTAAAAAAGATATATTTTAAAGTAAATATATAATAATTGGGAGAATGCAGGCATTCGCTAGTACCAAAGGAGGAAAGAAAATGAAAAGAGGAAAAAGATATCTAGAAAGTGCAAAACTTATAGATAAAACAAAAAAATATGACGCAAAAGAAGCATTAGAAATATTAGTAAAAATGGAGAAACCAAAATTCGATGAAACAGTAGAGTTACATGTTAAATTAGGAGTTGATTCAAAACAAGCAGAGCAACAAGTAAGAGGAACAGTAGTTCTTCCAAATGGAACAGGTAAAACTCAAAGAGTTTTAGTTTTTGCAAAAGGAGATAAAGCAAAAGAAGCCCAAAATGCAGGAGCAGATTTTGTTGGAGCAGAAGAGCTAGTTCCTAAAATAGAAAAAGAAAATTGGTTTGATTATGATGTAATTGTTGCTACACCTGATATGATGGGAGTTATAGGAAGACTTGGTAAAGTATTAGGACCAAAAGGATTAATGCCAAATCCAAAATCAGGAACTGTAACTATGGATGTAACAAAAGCAATTAATGAAATTAAATCTGGTAAAGTTGAATATAGATTAGACAAAACAAATATTATTCATCTTGGCTTTGGGAAAGTATCTTTTGGAACAGATAAATTATTAGAAAATTATCAAACAGTTATAGATGCTATAATAAAAGCTAAACCAGCAGCAGCTAAAGGACAATATATAAGAAGCATAGCAATTACTACAACAATGGGACCAGGTATATATCTAAACTAATTTAAAAAGAAATCAATTAATAAAGATAGAATTTAAAATAAAAACCATAGACAGTAAGCAAAAAGATAAGTCTTACCGAGGTATATAAGAATATGTATGTAAAATCTTTAGTATTATATCTCGATAAGAGTTATAGTATCTAAAGATTTTAATTTTTAAATAATATATTATATAAATAAACAGGAGGTGAAAAAATGGCAAGCAAAAGTGTTCTAGAGCAAAAGAAAAAAGAAGTAGATGAATTAGCCAAAAGGATTGAAGAAGCTAAAGTCTTAATCCTAGCTGATTATAGAGGTATTAATGTTGAAGACGTAACAAACTTAAGGACAAAATTGAGAAAAGCTTTAGCAGAATATAAAGTTATAAAAAACAATATAACAAAAAGGGCTATGGAACAAGCTAAAATTCAAGGATTAGAAGAACTACTAGAAGGACCAACAGCAGTAATTTTGGGAAATTCAGATTATTTAGAAACAGCTAAAATAATTTATGAATATTCTAAAGACAACGAATTTTACAAAATAAAAGGCGGATTTATAAATGGGAAAGTAACTTCTACAGAAGAAATCATAACATTAGCTCAATTACCATCAAGAGAGGCATTAATAGCAGGGCTTGCAGGAGCTTTACTTGGAAATATTACAAAACTTGCTGCTTTATTAGATCAAGTAGCTAAAAAGAAACAAATAGCTTAAATAATAAAGACATAAAATTTTAATTAAATTAAATATAAACACAAATTAATCAGAGTGGTATACTTAAATTACCAAATATTATTAAATAAAAGGAGATTAAAAAAATGGCAGACATTGCAAAATTATTAGAACAAATAGATAGCTTAACAGTTATCGAATTATCAGAATTAGTAAAAGGAATTGAAGAAAAATATGGAGTATCTGCAGCAGCAGTTGCAGCTCCAGCAGCAGCAGGAGCAGGTGCAGGAGCAGCTGCAGAAGAAAAGACATCATTTGATGTTGTATTAAAAGAAGCAGGAGCTAACAAAATATCAGTAATAAAAGTTGTTAGAGATGCAACACAATTAGGATTAAAAGAAGCAAAAGATTT
>CAYQXW010000232.1:0-2443 GCA_964421615.1 uncultured Planctomycetales bacterium | reverse complement strand
ATCGGTAAAAATGGTTTAGAAAATGCAGTAATTTCATTGGATCTAATTCCAGTAGAAAATAGAAAAAGGAAAGATGTTGATATTATTAATGCGCTGATTCCTTTAACTTCTAAAATTCCGGATGCGGAAATTAATTTTGAAAGAGGTAATAGTTTTGAAGCTGGTGCAGGAGATATTTCTATAAATATTTACGGACAGGATTATGATCAATTGATTAAGTATTCAGCGCAGATGAAAGATATTATGTTAAAGACTGGTTTTTTTAGAAGTGTGAAATCTTCTTATAAAACTCCGAAAAAAGAGATTGTTTTACATCCATCTCAGGATAGATTGGTTGAGTATGGACTTAATAGTGCTCAAGTTGGTTCCACTATGCGTGCTTCTATTTATGGTGATGATACTAATGTTTATAAAGAAAAAGGAGAAGAGTATAAAATTAATGTTGAATTAGACGAGCGTTATGCTTCTAATTTTGATGATATAAAAGAAATTTCTGTTTTATCTCGAAAAGGTTTAGTCCCAATAACTAAATTAGGTGAAATTAAAGATGATAAAGCTTTGCCTACTATTTTACATCGAGATAAAGTGCGTGTTATTCAGATGGATGGTTTTATTGCCAAAAGTTCTTTAGGTTATGTTACCAGTGTGCTGGAAGAAAAATTTAAAGCGATGAAGTTACCACAAGGTTATGGATATAAATATGTGGGTAATTCCGAAGAGCAAGAGGAATCTAATGTTGAGATGGGTAAATCATTTTTGTTAGCTATTATTTTAACTTATATGCTTTTATGCGCGATTATGAATTCTTTTATCGCTTATCCGGTTGCGGTTATGACTACGGTTGCGACATCGTTTGTGGGAGTTTTCTTAGCATTGTTTTTTATGGGGCAATCAATCAATGTGGCTTCTATGTTAGGGATGATTATGTTAGTTGGTATTGTTGTAAATAACGCGATTCTTTTATTGGATTATGCTTGGATGAAACAACAAGAAGGTGTGTCTGTTGTAGATTCTTTATGGTTAGGCGCATCGGAAAAGTTCAGAGCGATAGTGATGACCTCAATTGCAATAATTTTAGGGGTGTTGCCTCAACTTTGGTCGATAATGTTAATAAAGACGTCCATGGGAGCAGTTATGGTAGGTGGAATTCTCGCTTCAATAGTTTTTACATTTATTTATGTTCCTGTGGTATATTATTATTTAGATCGTTTTGAGAAAAAATTTTTAAGTAGAAAAGAGGCCAAATGAGTTTTCTAAATATTGATAAAATAAAATGTAAATCTGATGGGTTATGCGTAAAAGAGTGTCCGATTCAGATTTTAAAGATGGATGATGCAACAAAGTTGCCGGTAGGAATTCCATCGGCTAAAGAAATTTGTATTAATTGTGGGCATTGTGTTGCAATTTGTCCGCATGGAGCGTTGTCTTTAGAAACAATGCCAGTAGAAGAGTGCAAAGAGCTGGATAATAGAAGTAAACTTTCGGAGGAACAAATTGAGTTTTTGTTAAAATCTCGTAGGTCAGTAAGGTTGTATAAAAAAGAACCAGTGAGTAAAGAAGTTTTTGAAAAGTTAATTGATATGGCCAGATATTCTCCCTCTGGGATTAATCGTCAACCGGTTCGTTGGTTGATTTTACATGATACAGAAAAAGTTCAGAAATTAGCTGGATTAATGATCGAATGGATGAAAAAATTAATTGCAGTGAATTCACCTTTGGCACAGGCTTTACGTATGCAGAATATGGTTAATGCTTGGGAAAAGGGAGAAGATCGTATTTGCCGTCGGGCGCCGCATCTTATTTTTGCTTATGCGCTTAAAGAAGATATGGGCGCGCTGCAAGATTGTGTTATTTCTATGACGTATTTAGAATTGGCGGCCTCAGCGTTAAACTTAGGTACGTGTTGGGCTGGATATGTAAATATTGCGGTGAATATGGAACCTGAGATTGCTAAATTTCTTGGTTTATCACAAAGATGTTCTTGTTATGGCGCGATGATGATAGGGTATCCGGCAGTTAAATATCAACGTATTCCTTTACGTAATAAAGCAAAAATTAATTGGATAGAATAAGTTTTTCATTGCTAAATTTCTCGCAAAGCATTAAAATATTCACATGAAGACATATATAAAATTTATTGTTTTATTTGTTTTTCTTTTTTGTGGTTGTGAAACTTTATGGAATTTAAACAGCCTTTCTTCTAATCGATCAGGGTTGGAGCAGTATGTGCAAAAGCAAGAAAATTATTATAATAAACTAAAAAGTGATTATTTGGGTGGAAGTTTGAAGTCGGGTTGGACTAAAGACCAAGTTATTTCTAAATATGGGGAACCTATTTTTTGTTATGGCGATAAACAACCGGATATTAAAGAGTACTGTAGTTTTCGTCATCCTACCAAGTATTTTGAATCTGATATCATTAACTTGAAGTTTAATAAAGAGA
>CAYQXW010000231.1:0-2493 GCA_964421615.1 uncultured Planctomycetales bacterium | reverse complement strand
TCAGCACCATTTACCAGATCAGGAGATGTTGCCCGATGTCCCGATGTCGAGCAATTTTAATATGCCGCTTTATGAATTTTTATTGAAATATTCGTTAACTTTAAAACAGCATAAAGAATTAATGAATTATTGCAAAAAAATTGATATTCAGTATTTATGTACTCCGTTTAGTTTAAAAGCAGCGTATGAATTACATTCCATCGGCATAGATGCATTTAAAATCGGTTCTGGCGAAATGACTGATGTTCCATCTTTATTAGCTATGTCAAAGATGGGTAAGCCGATGATAGTTTCTACTGGTATGTGTACTTTTTCCGAAATAGATAGAACTTATAAAGCTTTAATAAACACTAAAGTTCCTTTGGTTTTAATGAATTGTGTTTCAGAATATCCTCCAGAGTATAAGGATATAAATTTAGGTGTTATTCCTAAAATGATTAAACGTTATTCTGAAGCTGTGGTTGGCCACTCAGATCATACTCCAGATTTATATACTTGTTTTGCTGCGGTTACTTTGGGTGCTAAACTGATAGAAAAACATGTTATTTTAGATAAACGCCAGCCTGGACCGGATCAATCCGTATCGATAGATTTTCAAGATTTATACAGTTTAGTTCAGGGGATTAGAAAAATTGAGGATGCGTTAGGCTCTGAAAAGAAAGTTCACGGGAAAGAATCGAAAATTCGTGAATGGGCTTTTCGTAGTATTGTTGCACTTAAAGATTTGAAAAAAGGTCAAGTTATTAAAGATGATGATATTTGGGCCAAACGACCTGGTACAGGAATTCCATCGTATTTGAGAAGTAAAGTGTTAGGTAAAAAATTAACTAAAGATATTAAAAAAAATACTTTGTTATCATGGAATGATATTGAAGGATTAAAACGTGAATAAACTTAAACTTCTATTTATTACCGGTTCTCGAGGAGAATGGGGTTACATCAGGCCTATTCTTAATTTGTGTAAAAAGCAAAAAGATATTGAATGTTCTCTTTGTGTAACAAATATGCATTTATTACCGGAGTTTGGGCTTTCTAAAAAAGAGATTGAACAAGATGGTTTTACTATAGATCATACAATTTATATGTCATTAGACGGATATAATCATTATACAATGACTAAATCTTTGGGGATTTTTTTGAGTTCATTTTCTGATGTTCTAGCCAGTAAAAGACCGGATTGGGTTATTCTGGCAGGTGATAGAGGTGAGCAATTAATGGCGGCAGTAGGTGCAGCATATTGTTATATCCCGATTGCTCATATTCAAGCGGGTGAATTGTCTGGAAACATTGACGGGATGACCAGGCATGCAATTGGTAAATATGCTCATTTGCATTTTGCTTCTAATGAAGATGCAGGATTACGTTTGAAAAAATTAGGAGAAGAGGAATTTAGGATTCATACTGTAGGTGCGCCGCAATTAGATGAATTAGTGCAAAAGCGTTTTACTGCAAAAGAAGATTTAGAAAAAAAACATTTTATAGATTTGAGTAAAGATTATTTGTTGATTGTACAGCATCCAGTGACAGAAGAATTTAAATTAGCTGGGCAGCAGATTAAACTTACAATGGATGCGATTAAAGATTTGGATATGCCTAAAATTATTGTTTATCCTAATAATGATGCTGGATCTTTAATGGTCAGAGAAGGGATAGAGAATAATAAAAAAGGCAAAATTTATACTTTTTCAAATCTTAAAAGAGAAGATTATCTGGGGTTTTTAAATTCAGCAGCCTGTTTAATTGGAAATTCAAGTTCAGGAATTATAGAAGCTCCTACATTTAAAATACCAGTAGTTAATATTGGAAGAAGACAGAATAATCGGTTAAGAGCTAGTAATGTAATTGATGTAGATTTTGATCTTGAACAGATAAAGAAAGCCATCAGCAAAGCTTTATCCAAAAGTTTCAAACAAAACTTACTAAAAGATTGTCTGAATCCATATGGTGATGGAGAAACTTCGGAAAAGATAATTAATATTCTTAAATCCACTCAAATAACAGATAAGTTGTTAATTAAAAATCTGACTTATTAATTAAGAGGTACTGATGAAAAACTTAAGTGTTTATTGTGTTAATGACAACATGATTATCAAAGATGCAGTTTTGGTAATCCAGAATAATTTGTCCCGCTGCTGTATTGTTGTTAATAATAGCAATAAAGTTGTGGGTATGTTTAGTGAAGGTGATGTTTTAAGAACAATTATGGAAAAGATGGATATCCATGCAAGTTTAAAGAATGCGATGAAGCCATCTTTTTTTTATTTGAACTCCAGAGATTTAGCGCAAGCATCAGAATTAGTAAAAAAACACGGAATAACATTAATTCCTGTTATTGATAATGAATTTCAGTTAGTAGATATAATTACTTTATTCGATGTATTAGATTATTTGGAGAAAAAATAATGGATAATAAGTGCGATACCAAAAAAATCGCTGTAATTATTCCTGCTCGCGGTGGATCCAAAGGAATTCCTCTAAAAAATATTTTTCCAC
>CAYQXW010000230.1:0-2495 GCA_964421615.1 uncultured Planctomycetales bacterium | reverse complement strand
CTTTTGCTGGTGGATTTATGGGGTATTTGTCAAAAGCCAATAAAATAGATTCTAATACAATAAAAAAAGCTATTTCTTATGGGACGATGACCGCTTCTTTTAATGTAGAAGCTTTTGGTGTAGAAGCTACAAAAGATTTAACTATTGAAAAAATTAATAATAGAATTGTTGAGTTTAAAAAATTATTTGTTTTTTAAGAAAGGATAGTCAATGCTTGAACAAAAAATTTTTGAAGATTATAAAAATGCGATGAAACAGAAAGATACGGTTAAAACAACTTTATTGAGTTCTTTACGGGCGCAATTTAAATATTTAGCTTTGGATAAAAAGAAAGATGTTTTAGACGATACAGATTGTTTAGTGATTATAAAAAAAATTATAAAGCAGCACCAAGATTCAATTGAACAGTTTACGGCTGGGAATCGTTTAGATTTAGTGGAAAAAGAAGAGAAAGAGTTGGTTATTTTAAAATCTTATTTGCCTGAAGAAATGTCAGCAGAAGAAGTTTCTAAAATTATCGACGGAGTTGTTTCTGATACTGGTGCAGTGGGGATGAAAGATATGGGAAAAGTAATGAAAGAAGTAATGCTTAAAACTGCAGGTAAGGCTGATAGTAGAGTAATAAGTGATTTGGTAAAGCAGAGATTAACAAGTGGTAAATAAATTTGGCTTGTTTTTTTTTATAAAAGTATTAAAATAGTTTTGTTGAAAGGGGGATTTTGTAAAATGAAGAAGAACGGACTTATAGTTTTAGCATTGTGTGGTGGGGTTGTAATATCAGGTTTTTTATCAGGTTGTACAAAGAAGCAAGAGGCTTTGGAAGAGATGCAGCAGCCAATGTCTCCAGAAGATTTAAGTAGGATTGTAAATCAAACAGTAACAGAGCCAAATCAAGCACAATCTGCAGCAGATCAGACAGCACAAGTGGTAGGGAGTGAAGGAACAAAGATGGAATCATTACCACCAAGCGGGCCATATCATCCTTCTAGCAAAGATATTCAAACTGCTTTAAAATCAGCGGGATTTTATGATGGTAAAGTTGATGGAAATATTGGGCCAATGACTAAAAAAGCTATTGAAAAATTTCAAACAGCAAATGGATTAAAAGCAGATGGTAAAGTTGGACCAAAAACTTGGGTAGCTTTAAGTAAACATTTAACTGAAGCTGCTGTTAATACTGTTAGTGGGTTGGAAGGTAGTGTTGAAAAGCAATAATATTTTATCTTTAGTGTAAGATCTAAAGATTTAGGTTATTAAACAATAAAACCGTGCTTGTAAAAGTGCGGTTTTATTGTTTTTAGAGTTTGACCGCGGCTTGAAATTTTATCTTTATATGCTATACTTATTTTAGCCGATAAAGGCAAATCCTGAGAAATCAGGAGACGTCCCTAAACTGCTTTTAGTTTTTGCAGCTTGTTATTGGGACCCCGAATTCTGCTCTTTTGTTTTTGAAGTGCTCTTTATTCGGGGCAAAGCTTACAGACCTAAATTACGCTTTTTTCGCTAGGATGCTTAGCACCTGCGAGTGTTATCCCCTTTTATGCGTAATATGGTGGCTGGGTTGCCGCAAACACCTTGTGTTTACTCTCTTTCTTTATCGGCTTTATAAATCTCCCAATATCCCTATTGGGATTTTTTGTTTAGCGAAACACACCAAACCATCCTATTGGTTTGGGTGTAAATTCTAGCGAAACACACCAAACCATCCTATTGGTTTGGGTGTAAATTCTAGCGAAACACACCAATCCATCTAATTTAAATTTCTATAATGCATAATTATATTAATTTTGATATAATGTTGCTATGATTAAATTTCCGAATAATTTTTTTTGGGGTAGTGCAACTTCAAGTCATCAGGTAGAAGGAAATAATTTTAATAGTGATTGGTGGCAATGGGAGTTGAAAAATTCTAAATTCTTTTCAGATAAAGCTTGCCAGCATTATCAATTATATAAAAGTGATTTTGATTTAATTTCTAGTTTTAATCATAATTGCCATCGTTTTTCTTTAGAGTGGAGTCGTATTCAACCTGAAGAAAAAAGTTTTTCTAAAGAAGCGTTAGACCATTATATTGATGTTATTGATCAATTAAAAGCACGTAATATTGAGCCTATTGTTACTTTGCATCATTTTACTAATCCGATTTGGTTTTTAGAAAAAGGTGGGTGGGGTAATAAAAAACTTAATAAATATTTTATTGAATATGTTAACTATGTAGTAAGTGCTTTGGCTAAAAAAGTGAAATATTGGGTTACAATTAATGAGCCGTTGGTTTATGTCTATTATTCTTATATGAAGGGTGATTGGCCGCCTCAGACTAAATCCTGGGTTAAAGGAATTTTTGTAAGGGAAAATTTAACTTCTGCGCATATTAAAGCTTATAAGTTGATACATAGTATTTATAAAAAAAGTAGTTTAGGCGCGCCGATGGTAAGCATTGCTCAAAATATGGTTGCTTTTGAAAGTTGTAATAAAAATTTTTTAAATGAAATGTC
>CAYQXW010000229.1:0-2553 GCA_964421615.1 uncultured Planctomycetales bacterium | reverse complement strand
ATTCACTGCGCCATAAACTACTTGCAGCGCCCCATCAACATTTACTTCAACCATCGGTTCTGCAAAACACATCCCTAAACAACCGCATTTCTTAACTTCCACATTAATATTTCTTTTCTTAACCTCTTCAGAAAAAAAAGCAAAAACTTCATCAGCACCTGCAGCAATACCACAAGTACTCATCCCAACTTTTATCCAATTACCTTTTTTTTCTTTAGCTTTCTGAAAAATATTTTCTAAATCATACGGGGATAATTTACCCATTACTTTGCCTCTTCTTTTGAATACTTAGAAAGAATTTCCATAAGATCTCCCTTTTTCAATTTACCATAGACCTTATCATCTATCATAATAACGGGAGATAAACCACAACATCCTAAACATCTAACTACATCTAAATGAAAAACTCCATCTTTTGTAGTCTGACCTTCCTTAACATTTAATAAATTTTTGATTTCATCTAAAATTTCTTTACCGCCTTTCAAATAACAAGCAGTTCCCATACATACAGAAATTTTATGTTTTCCAGGAGGAGATAATTTAAAATAATTGTAGAAAGTAATAACTTCATAAATACGTGCCAGCGGAACTCCGAGCATTTGAGAAAGCTCTAACGCCAAATCGCGAGGAACAAATCCGTGGTGATTCTGAATTTCATGCAGAATCATGATAAGATTACCTTCCTTATCCTTCCACTTTTCGACCAAATTCTTGATTTCGATATTAACCTTTTGATTTTCCATTTCGACCCTTTATAAGGTTAACTACATTTTATTGATATGAGAAATTAGAGTATCACAATTACAAAATTTTATCAAGAAATTTATATTTTTTTTTACCGCAGGCAGCGGTACACCCGCCACACCAATTAGGCGGAGTGTATAATGACTGCCATAACCTATTACTTTTGTTTATTTTTATAAACTTCTTGTGCAGCATTTGCAACTTCTTCAACAGTAATTGCATTAATACAAGCAAATTTCAGTTGGCAATTATGCGCCAAACACTTCTTACAACCCAAATCCTTAAAAATAATTATACTTTTTTTATTCAACGGCGCCCAACGCTTAAAACTTAAACCAGGATCATTTCTAGCAAATAATGCTACCTGAGGAATTCCAAAATTAGCAGCAATATGCATCGGCCCAGTATCTACAGAAATAAAAAGGGCTGCTTTTTTAATAAGACTTATTGTTTCA
Organism: uncultured Planctomycetales bacterium; assembly: GCA_964421615.1. Classification (GTDB taxonomy): domain Bacteria; phylum Omnitrophota; class Gorgyraeia; order Gygaellales; family Profunditerraquicolaceae; genus CAYQXW01. The sequence continues at coordinate 1,354 of CAYQXW010000229.1, read as the reverse complement.
GATAAAGTTAATTTATTAGTTAAATCATATACTTTTTGATGCATATTACTTATTACTTCTTGTGCTCCTTCTATATCTTTTTTTTCCGGACCGCAAATAATAACAGCTTTAACCGATAATTTTTCCACTAAAATATCAGCTACTTTTGCATAATTCTTAGGCGGCCATAAACGGGATATACAGCTAGCACCCGGATGAATAATTAGTAACTTCTCCTCAGCAATTTTTAATTCTTCTAATATTTTCCCTACTTTTTCATCACTTTCTTTATCAGGAACAATTATTGTTTTTTTATCTTCCGCTTCCACACCCAAAGCTCTAACTAAATCCAGAGAATATTCTGCTTCGTGTTTTTGTCCTAAATGCTTTAAATGTTTAATCTTTTGCGTCAGAAAAAATTCTCCTTTTCTATCAAAACCTAACCGTTTAGGAATCCCAGCTAAAAACAAAAGAAAATTCACCCGAATATTTGGATATAAAACAATTGCTAAATCAAACTGCTTACGTCTTAACTCTTGCGCAAATTTTAAAGTACCCCAAAAACCTTTAACCTTATCTTTATCAAAAACCACCACCTCATCTAAATAAGGATTATTCACAACTAAATTTTTAGTATAGGGTCGAACCATCATTGCAATATAAGAAGATGGATAAGCATTTCTTAAATTAGTAACAACTGGCGTAGTTATAATAACATCGCCAATTCTATCAGTTCTTACAACAAGAATTCTCTTAAAATTATTTTTAACAGGATTGCCATCTTTTTTATTTAAAAGATCTTCTACTGCTTTCAAAACTTCCTGCACCTTTATTAACTTCATGCATTTCAAGTCTGCAAACCTACACTGAGCTTTACAACACGGCCGGCAAAAAACTTCTTTTCTTACTAAACGATACTTGCTAGACCATGGCCCATACTTCTGATCATCCGTCGGACCAAAAACAGCAACTACAGGTTTATTAAAATAACTCGCCAGATGCATATTAGCGCTGTCATTAGAAATAATAATATTTGCGTGTTGAATTAAACTTGCAGCCTGTAAAAGTGTAGTCTTACCGGTTAAATCAACAAGCGCAACCACAGAATTATTTTTCAAAAAAGAATTTATTTCTTCTTCCTGGTTATCACCTATCAGAATTATCTTAAAGTGCAACTTAGTGATTAACTCATTAATTAACTCTGCAAAATATTCTTTCGGCCAACGCTTAATAACACTTCTAGCCCCCGCTGAAATAACTGCAATTTTATCAGAAGAAAGAATATTATTCTTTTTCAAAATATCATTTATAAATTTATCATCGTGCTCATTAATAACCAACGATTCTCTAGGATAATCTTTTAAATTTCTTTTAG
>CAYQXW010000228.1:0-2564 GCA_964421615.1 uncultured Planctomycetales bacterium | reverse complement strand
AAACAGTATTATCGTCTAATTTCGCGCTTAAATTTCCCGAACGCGCAACAACTAACCGAATCGTGTACAACTTTTTACCAATTTCTATAATCTGGTCTTTCACCTGTTTTTCTTTATTGAATATCATATTCTCCTCTATTTAATCTATATCAGACTGATCTTAGTAAAAATTTTAGTAATTTTAGAGCGCTGTGGACCAAAATCGATCGCGCGAGAAAATACTAAAATTTTTCAAAGATCAGTTTGAATATTATCTACTTATTTCTAAATATATATGCTTCGTAATCAACTCATTCGGCGTAACATCAAATCCAGGATAATAACCTTTCACGCCTTTCGGTACAAACTTTTCATCAAACTGCGCAAATAATTCTTCTTGTGGGCGAATTTCGATTTTAATATCTTTACCAGTTTTTAAACTCGACGGCGGTGGACACAAAACATAAAACGGAATATTAAAATTTTTCGCTAAAATTGCAATTTGGTATGTTCCGATTTTATTCGCGATATCACCATTCTGGGCTAAATTATCTGCACCAACTATAACTTTATTAATTTTACCTTCATGCATAACCTGCGCCACCATATTATCAGAAATAACTGTCGGTGTAAAACCCGCTTCCTGTAATTCCCACGCAGTTAAACGCAACCCCTGCAAATACGGAGGAGTTTCCGTAACAAAAAAACTTAACTTTTTATTCTGCTCTTTTGCATACTCCGCAATCAACGGCATAAGCCCGCTGATATTACAATGCGTTAAAATACAATCTCCATCTCCAACTAAATTCGCAGCCACCTGAGCTTGTTTAATTCTTTTAGCTTTTAGCACCTCTAAAAAACCCAATATACATTTTTCTAACGGCTGACCAGATTTAGCAAAACCTAGAACCATATCTGTAAGATATTTAAAAGACAATGTTGGACGAGTTGCATTAATATTCTGCGCAATCTCTTCCAATAACGGCATCAAATCTTGACCCTGATTTTTTCTTATCTCTAAAAGAAACGTATAAAAAACTAAAATAACCTGCCCCACTGCCCGAGTTTTCATCTCTTTAATAATCTCACAGGATTTTTTATAATCTGTGGATTTAATAAATTCTACTTTTGAAGGAAGCAACGTTTCATCGAGTACAAAAATAGTATCATCTTTTAAAGCAACCGGCCAAAAAAGCGGAGAAAAATTCATTATTTACCTTCTAACCTTTTCACAGTTTCTAAAGCAATCTCAATAAGTTTTGACTCTGCCATATAATACATCGGATTCATAAAACCCATTTCACCGGTAATAACATTATCACTAATCGCTAAAATCGCTCCAGCTTTAACATTGTAAGTTTGGGCGATAGTTAACAAAGTTGAAGAAACCATATCAACAGCAATTGCACCTTCTTTTCTTTTTCCTTCAACAATTTCTCGAGTTTCGCGAAGAAGCGCATCAGTCGTCCAAATTGTACCGCGATAAACATTCGCACCTAAATCTTTAGCCACTTTTTCCAAAGTATCAGAAATTTTTTTATCTGCTACTGTTTTATAGGTACTTTCAACATAGTAAGGAGTAACTCCGTCACCGCGGATAATTTTATCTGCGATTACTAAATCTCCTACTTTCATATTTTCATCTAAAGCGCCGCAAGTCCCGATACGGATAATATTTTCAATCTTCGCGTTACACATAACTTCTGTAGTGATGGACGTATCAGTTGAAAATCTTCCGCCGTTTATTGCCGTAACTTTAATTCCCTGATACATTCCTGTAAACATCATATATTCCATAAAAGAAAAATTTCTCGTCGGATTTTCAATCTTTTTCAACAAAACATCCAGCCTATCTTTTGGACCAGGAACAATTGCATATTTACCTACATCCTGAGGACGAAGCTGAACCATTTCAGTTAAATCTTTACCTGTCATATGAATATCTTTTTTCATTTGCATTTTTTAGCTCCCTTTTTAACCGTTTTCTCTTTTAGTTGTTTTTTTTCTAATTTTTTTATCTCATTCCAATTTTTAATTATTTCATCGCTATCTTTAACTTTTACTTTATTTTTACCGAACACATGTGGATGTCGCCTAACCAATTTTTTAATCAAATAATCTATAACATCTTCAACATCAAACCTTCCATCTTTCGACGCAATTTTCGAATGAAACATCACCTGAATAAGAATATCACCCAGCTCTTCTTTCATATTGTGATAATCTTTTTTCTTCACTGCCGCAATAAACTCATCAGACTCTTCTTTTAAACAAGGCAAAAGACTCTGATGCGTCTGCTTCTTATCCCAAAGACATCCATTTGGACCATGAAGAGTATCAAAAATTTTTTTCAATTCATTAAACTTAGTTTTTTTCATATTATTATTCTAGTATTCTCTTTAAATTCAAACCTAAAATATTCTTTTTATCTTCTTCACTAATACTCAACTCATTAATCGCCTGAATTGAGGGTTTGGGATCTTTTTTCGCCGGCCAATCGCTACCCCATAAAATATGTTCCGCGCCTACTAACTGTAAAGCAGAATCAAAATTCGATTTCACTATGTCCCCACTAGTATCCACAT
>CAYQXW010000227.1:0-2565 GCA_964421615.1 uncultured Planctomycetales bacterium | reverse complement strand
ATTGTTCGTTTCAATTCTGGCAGTTATGTCGCCAGATTTAGCTTTTATTAACTTAATATTGGAAGTTACAGGAATATTAAATATTCTTTTATATATATTTGGGAAATTTTTTTCCAGCAGTATGTAATTTTTTTCCATAGTTAATTGTATATAACATATTTACAACAAAGTCAACAAGATAAGTGGTTAACCTCAAAGGAGGAACAAATGAAATTAGTTATTGATGGCAAACAAAAAAAAGTAGAAATATCAGAAAAAAGTGAATTTAATAGTGTTATTGAAAAGCTTAAAGAATTTATTCAGCCGGATAAACAGTTTATTGAATCTATAAAAGTAGACGGTATCTTACTGAATAAAAAATCTGAGGATATCTTAGATAAGAAGAAAGTTTCTGATATCAAAGAGATTGTAGTTAAAACTGGAAGTCCGTTAGAACTGGCAAAAGCAACATTGAAAAATGCCGATGATTATTTGAAAAAATTTATTCCTGCTTTAAAGAAATTTTCAGATTGTTTGCAATCAGGCGGGCAGGCAGAAGATTACGATACTTTTATTGCATATATAAAAGGTTGGATTTCAGTAGTGCAGTTAATTGAAACTGTCAGACAATTGTTAGGAGTGGATTTTCAAAAGACTTTGGTTAAAGGCAAGACTATTAGTTCTCTTAATACAGAATTACAAAAAGTTTTAAAACAAGTTTTGGATGCTTTTCAAAATCAAGATATGGTTTATTTGCAAGATTTATTAAGATATGAGCTTATTCCGAATATTGAAAAAATGAGACTGGTTATTGATTTATTAGAAAAGAAAACTAAGAGCGTAAAATAAATGAGCAATTTTGAGGGGAATTTAAAAGCTCTTGAACACTATGATGAATTGCTTGTTCAAAATCTTAAAAAATTAAAAGCAGTTAAAAATATTGAACTGCAAAAAGCTAAGAAATCTGGGTTTACATTAAAAGTTGCTAATAAATTTATTCATAGTTTTTATGATCCGTTAGCACAAGCAAAAGATTTTGTCAAAAATAATAACCCAAAAGATGAATCTAGTTTTTTTATTATGGGAATGGGTTTAGGATATCATGTCCTTGAACTTCTAAAATCCAGAGTTAATTATACTCGAGTTTTTATAATAGAAAAAGATTTGAATATTTTTAAGCAAGCTTTAAAGGTCAATGATTTTACTAAATATTTTGGGAATAGAAAAATTGTTTGGTTGATTGGAAAACAGCCATTTGATATTCATAAAGCTGTAACAGCAAATACCGTTGCAGTTACAGGTTCACAATTAAGTATTTGGGAATATCAGCCTTTAGTGCAGATGCAGCAGGATTATTATACGCAGATTAAAGAAAAAATATTTGATGGCATAAGAACATCTTCAGCTATTGTTGATACAATGACTTATGCTGGAGATAATTTTATAGAAAATACTGCTAAGAATATGGCGGATTTTATTTTTAATCCGGGAGTAAAATCTCTTGCAAGTAAATTCAAAAAAGTTCCTGCGATAATTGTTTCAGCCGGCCCATCATTAGATAAAAATATTGATCAGCTTCATAAAGCTAAAGGACAGTGTTTAATTTTAGCAACTGATACTGCTTTGAAAATTCTTAAAAAACATAATTTAAAACCTGATTTTGTTTTTACTGTTGATTATAAAACAATAAGTAAATTGCATTTTGAAAATTTAGATATAGACGATGTTCCTATTGTTTTTGATCCGGAAGCTTCTATAGATTCGTTAGAAGCATATAAAGGGCCACGATTTGTTTCGGCAACAGAAAAGCCTTTTACTTGTTGGTTAAATAGTATTGCTGGAGGCAAAGGGTTGATTCCGAAGGGGATGTCTGTTGCTCATTATGTTTTTTCAGTTGCTTGTGGAATGGGGTGTGCCCCGATTATTTTTATCGGGCAGGATCTTTCTTATCCTGGAGGATTTACACATGCAAAAGGTACATCTTCGAGAGAAAAATTAGAATCTTCTAAAGCAGTTTCTCCAAATAATTTAGTTAAAATAAAGAGTTTGTTTAATGGCGAAGATCTTTTAACTAATAAAGAAATGTATATTTATTTACGGCATTTTGAGTTTCTCGTCGGAAATGCAAAAAGAATTTGTATAAATGCTACTGAGGGTGGTGCTGGAATTAAAGGCACTAAGATAATGAAATTAAAAGACGCGTTAAAAAAATATTGTAAAAAAGAAATAGATATTAAAAAAATAATAGATAAAGCTAGAGGAGAGTCAAAAATAATTAGCAAAAAAATCGCAGTAGGTAGAATTAAAAAAATGATTTTTGAGCTCGATAAATTTATTGCGGCTTCAGAAGCGGTTAGTGTTTCGCTCGATCAAATTTTCGATTTATGTAAAAGAGAAAAGATAGATAAAACAAAAATCAGTTTTATTTTGCAGCAAATAAAAAGTCCATCTAATTTTATTAGAAAATCAGAAACTATTTTAAAAATAATACATGCGGATTTATTTAAAGAAATGATGCAGTTAGAAAAAGAGAAGAAAATAAGAATTTCTAAAATAAAAAATCAGGATTTTTCAAGTTTGCCTGTT
>CAYQXW010000226.1:0-2567 GCA_964421615.1 uncultured Planctomycetales bacterium | reverse complement strand
AAGTAACTTCCGGATGATTAACCATTATAGCATTTGCTATCTTTTGTAAAAGAACTGTTTTTCCGCTATAAGGCTGAGCAACAATTAAACCACGCTGCCCTTTTCCAATAGGAGTTAACAAACTCATAACTCTCATCGATAACTCATCTGGGGCAGTTTCCATATTAAAACGGTTATTCGGATAAACCGGTGTCAGATTATCAAATAAAACTTTATCCTTCACATCTTCTGGATGCTCAAAATTAACAGCTTCAACTTTTAAAAGCGCAAAATATTTCTCGCCCTCTTTTGGCGGACGGATCTGACCGCTAACGGTATCTCCAGTCCTTAAATCAAATTTACGAATCTGCGACGGTGAAATATAAATATCATCCGGACACGGAAGATAATTATAATTTGATGAACGCAAGAAACCAAAACCTTCAGGTAAGATCTCTAAAATCCCTTCCCCGAACATCAACCCTTCTTTTTCTGCTTGCGCCTGCAAAACCTTAAAAATCAACTCCTGCTTTTTAAGACCGCTTATCCCGCTAACATTAAATTCGCGAGCAAGTTTAGCAAGCTCAGATATTTTCATATCTTTCATTTTACTAATGTCTAACTTCTCCACAACAACCTCCTTATAAGTTTTTCCACTTGAACTTTTGTGTTCTCTTTTGTCTTACTGTTATCTATAATAAAATCTGCATATGCCAATTTTTTACGCAACGGCATTTGAGATTGAATTCTTTTTACAATTTCTTCTTCTGACAAATCCAACTTTTCTTTTAATCTTTTCAATTGAGTCCTGAAATCAATATTTACAACTACAACCTTATCAACAATCTTATCTAAACCTGTTTCTAATAACAACGGCGCATCAAGAATTACAAGCCCTTTTTTAGTTTTAGAAACTTTATCTTTAATAATTTCCACTATTTTAGGATGCAATATTAAGTTTAAAATCTTTAACTTTTCCTTTTGGCTAAAGACTATTTCACCTAATTTCTTCCGATCAATATTTTTTTTGCTATCCAAAACTTCCTTACCGAATTTAGTTAAGACTTCTTTATATTCATCAGTATTTTTTTTCAAAAGAACATGCCCGATTTTATCCGCATCAATAATAAAACAACCGTACTGCTTAAACATCTCAGATACAGTGGATTTTCCACTCCCCATCGTCCCAGTTAAACCTAAAACTATTTTATTATCCAGTTGTTTTTTCATAAAGCTCGATATATTTCTTAGCGGATTCAGACCATGAAAAATCACATTTCATAGCATTCACAACTAATTTATCCCATTTAACTTTTGATTTAAAAACAGTAACTGCTTTCACTACTGATTTAATCAAATCGTCTTTGGTATATTTATCAAAAAGAAAACCATTTGCTGCATTAACCGTATCAATTAATCCTCCAGTTTTAAAAACTAAAGGAATAGTCCCATATTTCAAACTAATCATTTGGCTTAACCCGCAAGGTTCATACATAGACGGCATTAAAAAAATATCGCTTCCAGCATAAATTTTATGCGCCAACACTTCATCAAATTTCAAATAAGCAGAAATCACTTTGGGATATTTTTTTACCATTTTTTCTAATAATCGATGGTATACAATATCTCCTGTACCTAAAACTACAAGCTGCAAATCCATTTTACAAATAGTTTCCAAGCTTTCAGCTAAAATATCGAAACCTTTCTGCGCAGCTATCCTAGAAACAATTCCCACTACAGGTACATTCTTTTTAACTGCAAACCCACATTCTTTCTGTAAATCAGCTTTATTCTTTTCTTTATTCGCTATCGATTTAGCCGAAAACTTTTTCGCAATATATTTATCTATGATTGGATCCCAAGTAGAATAATCCAACCCATTCAGAATACCAGATAAACTATTTCTTCTTTTACGTAAAACACCTTCTAACCCAAAACCATATTCCTGAGTTTGAATCTCTTTGCTATAAGTCGGACTAACCGTATTAATCATATCGGAAAAAACTATCCCGCCTTTTAAAATATTAATACTATCAAAGAATTCCAACTGCTCCATATTAAAATAATGCGCTTCAATCCCTAATTTATGAAACTGGTCTTTATCAAAGATCCCTTGGTATCCTAAATTATGAATAGTCAAAATTGTCTTCGTATTTTCAAAATATTTATCTTTAGCATAAAGAGTTTTCAAATAAACAGGAATTAAACCCGCCTGCCAATCATGACAATGAATAATATCCGGACAAAAATCAATATCTTTAAGCAACTCTAAAGAACGTTTACAAAAATATGAAAATCTATCTAAATTATCTGGATAATCTCCAGATTTATCACCGTACAAACCTTCACGATTAAAATACTTATCGTGGTCTATAAAATAAACCGTAACACTTTTACCTATGGTTGAATAAGAAATCCCGTCTTTAAAATTCTTTACATTTAGATTTTTAATACTATGCGCACACTTATAACCCGGCATAATAACAATTACATCTTCACCTAGTTTCTCTAAAGCTACCGGTAACGCGCCAAGAACATCAGCAAGTCCACCAGTTTTGGCAAACGGCACAACCTCTGCTGCACACATC
>CAYQXW010000225.1:0-2574 GCA_964421615.1 uncultured Planctomycetales bacterium | reverse complement strand
GAGCATTTTGTATTGCCGGTAGACCATCAGAAGGAAATTCTACATCTAAAACCTGCCCAAAAATTTGGATTACTTTTCCAGTCGCCATTATTTTAACGCCTCACTTGCGCCTACAATCTCAGACAGCTCCTTTGTAATACCGGCCTGTCTAACATTGTTCATGATTAATGTTAAGTTATCAATCAGATCCTGTGCATTTTTTGAAGCATTATCCATTGCAGTCATTCTAGCTGCCAATTCTGAACTATAAGATTCGTATAAAACTTTATATACAAAAGCCTCCAAATATGAAATCAAAAACGAATCCAATAAAAATTTATTATGTGGTTCAAAAATACAACTCCCTACAATTTTGTTTTCATCTTTTTTTTCAAAAGATATAGGAAGAATATTAGATTGCACCACTTTCTGTTTAATAATAGACTTTGATTCGTTATAAAAAACTACAAAACTGGATAAATTATTTTCCAGAAAACATTTTAAAATATCTTTTGAGATATTCTTAGCCACAGAAAAATCTAAAGATCCAAAAATATTAGAATATTCTTTTTCAATTGCAATACTCATTCGAGGGAAAAAATCCACCGCCTTACGCCCAATAACAAAAATTTTAAAATTTTTTCCAGAATTAGCTTGTATAAATTTATATACTGTATTCAAAACATTATTATTAAAACTTCCACATAATCCTTTATCTCCAACAACAACTAGAATTCCAATAACATCAGACTTATTCCCCTCTAATAAAGAATTATTGTTCTCAAAAAATTCAGATTTTAAATAATATCCTAATCTTTGTTGCCGTGATAAATATGTTCTAGCCGCTAAAACTTTTTTTTGAGACTGAGCTAAACGCACGCTAGCAATCATTTTCATCGCCTTAGTAATTTGCTGCGTAGACTTAATGCTAGTAATTTTTATTCTTAATTCTGCTAATGACGGCATATTATTTAAATACCTCTTTAAATGCTTTCACCGCTATTTCAATTTTTGATTTTAATTCATCATCAATATTCTTTTTTTCTTTTAATTCAGTTAATATTGTCGGATACTTTTGATCAACAAAAGAATATAATTTTTTTTCAAAATCCCTGATTTTTTCTTTAGCAATATCATCTAAAAAACCATTAACACCTATATAAATCATAATAATCTGTTTTTCTACAGTTAAAGGAGCAAACTGGTCCTGTTTTAAAACTTCAACCATTTTTTCTCCTCGAGAAAGCATCGCTTGAGAAGATTTATCTAATTCAGAACTAAACTGAGCAAAAGCTGCTAATTCTCCATACTGCGCCATCGTTAATCTCAAAGATCCTGCAACCTGACGCATAGCTTTTATCTGAGCACTACCGCCAACTCGAGAAACAGATAATCCAACATCTACTGCAGGTCTAATACCTGAATAAAAAAGACCACCTTTTAAATATATTTGCCCATCAGTAATTGAAATAACATTCGTAGGGATATATGCTGAAATGTCTCCTGCTTGTGTCTCAATAATAGGTAAAGCAGTTAACGATCCTCCACCATTTTTTTCAGATAACTTACAAGCTCTTTCTAATAATCTTGAATGCAGATAAAAAACATCTCCTGGATAAGCTTCTCGTCCTGGGGGTCTACGCAACAACAAAGAAATTTGTCGATAAGCTTGAGCATGTTTAGTTAAGTCATCATAAACACATAAAACATCTTTACCTTGCCATAAAAAATATTCTCCAATTGCACATCCTGAATAAGGAGATATATATTGCATTGAGGCTGGATCACAAGAAGTTGCGGTAACAATAATCGTATATTCCATCGCACCATTTGCAGTTAAAATATCTACAATACGTGCAACATTCTGCTGTTTTTGTCCTATTGCTACATAAATACAAATAGGTCTTTTGGCTTCATTTTTCTGATTAATAATTGTATCAATTGCTATTGCACTTTTTCCTATTTGCCTATCTCCAATAATAAGCTCTCGCTGCCCACGACCGATTGGAATCATAGAATCAATAGCTTTGATCCCAGTTTGCAACGGTTCTTTAACTGGTTGTCTTTCTGTAACACCTGGAGCGATAACTTCAATTGGTCTTGATTTATCTGTATTTAACGCACCCTTACCATCTAAAGGTTGGCCAAGAGGATTTATAACTCTTCCTAGTAATTGTTCTCCGACTGGAATTTCCATAACTCTCCCAGTTCTTCGAACTTCATCCCCTTCTTTTATTAATTTTTCTTCACCAAATAAAACACATCCCACATTATCTTTTTCCAAATTTAGAACCATTCCAAAAACATTATTAGGCAGTTTTACTAATTCACCATACATAACATTATCTAACCCATAAACTCGAGCAATTCCGTCTCCAACCTGAAGAACATAACCAACTTCATTAAGCTGAAGCTTACTCTGATATTCTTCTAACTGCTGCCTAATCAACCCAATCATCTCTTTTGTATCAATAGCCATAAGACATCCCCTGTTTTGCTACAGAAGTAGCATACTTGCCATTCCTATTTGGCAAGGTAGCCCAGTATTTGATCAGGAAAAACCCGAAGAGCATTCCGCCCAGGTGGGCAAAGTGG
>CAYQXW010000224.1:0-2576 GCA_964421615.1 uncultured Planctomycetales bacterium | reverse complement strand
AGGGATATACGTAACTGAATTAGGGATATCTATAACTTTACGATAATTGATCAGCTTTGTTAAAACATTTTTAGGATGAGGAATATCATCAAGCGGAATCCTTATTCTAGCTATAAGAATTTTATACTTCTGCGCTAAAATATTTAAACTCATTTCAGAATAAATTTTTGTCCTGGAATAGAATAAATCAAAAAAATCCGGGGTTAAATCTTCATCAATCGGTTTTTGTTTTTCATAATCAAAATGATATATACAGCCACTAGAAATATGCACAAGTTTTGCGTTATTTCTTAAAGCAACCTCTGCTAAAATTATGGGAACAAAAGTATTTGCCGTTAAAGCTTTATCTTTCTCTAATTCACAATCATCAACATTACGTTTTCCTGTAAATCCTATACAGTTAATAATAATATTGGGTTTATATTTATCAACTTCTTCCTGTGCAGCAGCAATACTATCAATTCTCCTAACTGATAAATCAGCTTCAAAAACATCTCTTAGTTTTTCACCAATAAATCCTTTACCAAAAATAAGAACTTTCCATTTCATTTTACTCTATCTCCAATAAATATTGTCCATAGCTGGTTTTAAATTCGCCAGCTAATCTTAACAACTGTTTTTTATCAATAAACCCCATTCTATACGCAATCTCCTCAATACATCCAACTTTTAAACCTTGCCTATCTTCAACAGTTTTTATAAACATAGACGCTTCAATCAATGACTCGTATGTACCTGTATCCAACCAAGCATATCCTCTAGTCAACGGAATAACATTCAACTTCTTTGATTTTAAATAAACATTATTCACATCAGTAATTTCTAACTCACCTCGATTAGAAGGTTTCATATTTTTAGCAATATCCACAACTTTATTATCATAAAAATATAATCCAGTAACTACCCATTTTGATTTAGGTTTTCTAGGTTTTTCCTCTATAGAAATTGCTTTAAACTTTTTATCAAATTCAATTACTCCATACCGCTCTGGGTCTCGAACATAATAACTTAAAACCATTGCACCATCTTTTAACTTTGCAGCTTTTTTAAGAATACCTGTTAAATCGTGTCCATAATAAATATTATCACCCAATATTAATGCCACGCTATCTTTACCAATAAATTTTTCACCTATAATAAAACTTTGTGCAATTCCAGCAGGTTTCGCTTGTTCTTCATAACTTAATCTAACTCCCAAATTACTACCATCACCCAATAAATCTTTAAATCTTGGTAAATCTTTAGGCGTAGAAATTATTAAAATATCTTTTATCCCTGCTAACATTAAAACAGATAAAGGATAATAAATCATTGGCTTATCATATATCGGTAATAATTGTTTGCAAACACCTTTTGTTATAGGATATAACCTTGTAGCTTTACCACCTGCTAAAATGATACCTTTCATACTTACACCTCTTTTATTTTTTACTAACTAAAAAATCCCCAATTGCCATATAATCAAGGCCGCATTCTTTAAACATAACTAATGCGTCTTTAGGGCTGCAAATCATCGGCTCACCGCGTCTATTTAAAGACGTATTAATTACTACAGGGACACCGCTTAATTTATGAAAATTCTCAATTAATTTATAATATCTAGGATTAGTTTCTTGTTCTACAATTTGCGGCCTACAAGTACCATCAACATGTACAACTTCTGGAATACGTTCTTTCCACTTTTTATCAGCCATAAAAGCAATAGTCATAAATGGAGCTGAATGTTTAGAACCTAAAATTTCAGCAGCATATTCTTTTAAAATTGATGGGCAAAAAGGCCTCCATTGTTCACGGAACTTTATAATTTCATTAATTCGATCCGCAGTTCCTTTTATCGTAGGATTTCCTAAAATACTTCTATTTCCCAAAGCCCGCGGTCCCCATTCCATTTTACCTTGAAACCAACCGACGACCTGATTACTTTGCAGTAAATTTGCTACTTTTGCACAAATATCTTTCTCTAAATAATATTTATATCCCGATACTTTAAGCTCTTCTTCAATCTGCTGATTAGAATATTCAGGTCCTAAATAAGCATGTTTCATCGGTTCGATAACTTCTCCAAATTCATTAGCAACAAAAGCTGCAGCACCTAAAGATCCACCGGCATCACCACTAGAAGGCTGTACATAAAGATTTTTAATGTACGGCTGTTCTAACAATATCCTATTCATAGCAACATTTAACGCGACCCCTCCTGCAAAACATAAATTACCATGACGTTCTAAATCTTTTTTTAAATAAGTTTCTATAAGCTTTAAAGTTATCTCTTCTAAAGTTTTCTGAGTAGCCGCTGCAATATGAATATAAGGTTGCGCTAAACTATCTCCTTGCCTTTCAGGGCCAAATTCTTTTACCATTTTCTTAGAATACACTTTATCTACTCTAAACCTATTTCTACGTGCAACCCATACGTAATCATCATTACAAGAAAAAGATTTTTTACTATCATCCCAATGTATTATCTTACTTAAATCTGATTTTTTAGCATCACCAAATGGTGCCATACCCATAACTTTATATTCACCATCACCGCGATCAAACCCTAAATAATCAGTCATTGTGGCATAAAAATC
>CAYQXW010000223.1:0-2578 GCA_964421615.1 uncultured Planctomycetales bacterium | reverse complement strand
ATCCTAAAGAATGCAGTTTATATTTACAGAAGCCTTATTATTTAATGGTTTATACTATGCGTATTCGCGGTAAACCGTTTGTTAATGTTGGTCTTGAATTTGCTTTAGATGAAGATGGTAAATTAATAAAAGAAAGAGATGTTATCGGCGTGCCGAATTGTGAAATTGATGCAAGTAAATGTGATTTTGTTATTGATGAACAAAAAGCTTATGAACTTGCTCAAAAAGCTGGTTTACAAGGGATTCCTTCTGAATGGAAACCGGAATTTACTTGGCATGGAGGGAATTTGAATACATATGTTTGGAATGTCTCGAATAATTTTGGTAAAAATATGGGGCAAACTGTTATTATTGATGCTAATAATGGTGATATTCTTGATATAAATGATTGGGAAAAAAATAATTAGTTTTTTAAAGGGACACTTCCATTGTAATTTATTGTGTAGTATTGGGATAAAAGGAAACGGTCCTAAAGAATGGGTGGGGGTTGCCGAAAATATAAATATATATTATTTTAGGGGGATAAAATGATAGAGTTAAAATTTAATTTTAAACAAAATGATATTGGTCAGCTAGATTTGATAAAGTTGGTTTTACTGAAATTAGGTGTTAAAGAAAATGATATTGTTGAAAATGACGAAAAAGGCAAAAAATTTATTTCTATTTTCCTTAAAACAAAAAAACAAACTCAAGATGTAATCAAAAAGTTTAAACTACTAAAATTAAAAGGTGTGTTAGTTTTAGCTAAAGATTTAGAAGACAAAGACTGGACTACGCGTTGGAAAGATTATTTCCAGCCTTTTAATATTACAAAAACTGTACGTATAGTTCCTTTATGGATGAAAGGCCGGGATGTTGTAAAAGCTAAAAATACAGTTTTTATCGACACAACTTTTGCTTTTGGTTCAGGAATGCATGCTACAACGCAGATGATGTCTCAACTGATTGAATCAAAAAAGAAAAATCTGGATAAATTTTTTGATATAGGAACTGGTTCAGGAATTCTTTCTATTATTGCTCAAAAACTTGGAGCAAAAGAAATCTGGGCTTTGGATATTGATCCGGTTTCTGTTGCGACTGCAAAGAAAAACTTTGAAATAAATGAATGTAATTATAAGTTTTTGAGAGCGGTTAGACTGGAAAAATTTCGCTCGAGTGAACAATTTAATTTTATTGCCGCAAATTTAATTACTGAGGATTTGCTTCGGTTAAAAAATATTTTGCTTTCTTTGATAAAACCTGGTGGATATTTAGCAGTTTCTGGAATTTTTCAGGATAATTATCCTAAATTTCAAAAAGAGTTTAAAGATAAGCAAATAAAAGTAGAAAAAGTTGTAAATCGTAAAAAATGGTATGCGGTATTATTTAAAAAAGTGTAATAAATATGAGATCTAAAGTTTTATTGTATAATTTACCTCCATCTGGAGGAGATTTATTTCCGATTTCTTTAGGCTACATTGCTGCAAGTTTAAAGAAAAATAAAATACCGGTTGTTCTTGCTGAGATTAATAATCTTAATGAGCGGACAGGACAGGAAGTTACTAATTTTGTTTTGGAATTTAAACCAACCATTATTGGGTTTTCTGTTTATCAAGCGAATATTAAATTAGCGCTTAATCTGGCAAATCTTGTTAAAATTATAGATCCGAATATTTGTGTAGTTTTCGGCGGGCCACAGGTTACTTTTATGCCGGCTATTGCATTAGAACAGATGGAATGTGTTGATGTGCTTATTCGCGGTGAAGGCGAAGTTGTTATACCGGATTTAGTAAAATGTATTGAAAATCAGGGTGATATAAGTCAAGTTTCCGGTATTGTGTATATGTGTGATAATAAAGTTTATGAGACAAAAGCAAAACGATTGGTCAAAGATTTAGATGCGTTTGTTTCTCCTTATAAAGCAGATGTTTTTAATCTTAATATGCATTCTGTTGCAACAATGTTGACTTCTCGCGGATGTAGTTTTAACTGCAGTTTTTGTTATACGCCTAGAGCTTTTGAAAGAAAAATTCGGGCGCATTCTTCGAGAAGAATTTTAGACGATATGCAAGTATGTGTCAAATCTAGAATTAAAAAATTCTTTTTTGCAGATCCCTCGTTTACTTTTAATAAAAATAGGGTTAAAGAAATTATGCAGGGAATTCTTAGAAGAAAATGGAAAATCGAAATTTGGTGTGAAACTCGAACAGATTTAGTGGATAGAAATTTATTAGAGATAATGGCTAAGGCAGGAGTCAAAAGAATAGCTTATGGTTTAGAATCTGCAGATGAAAAAGTTAATAAAGCGATTAATAAAAGATTAGATTTAGTTGAGTTTGAAAAAATTGTTAAGCTAACTCAAGAGTTAGGAATTGAAGTTGAAGTTTTTACTTTGTATGGATTGCCTAAGCAAGATTATCAATCTTGCTTAAAAACTTTAGAACTCCTGAAAAAATTAAAAATAAACTTAACAGGTAATTCTGGTGGTCAGAAATTAAATTTATTTTTTGGTACAGATATAGCGGATAATCCTTTGAAATTTGGAATTAAAACTAAAAATAAGAAAAAACCTTTGTATATATCAGAGGGAGAAGATTTT
>CAYQXW010000222.1:0-2602 GCA_964421615.1 uncultured Planctomycetales bacterium | reverse complement strand
CAGGGACCAATTATAACCCGTTATGAGTTAGAGCCAGCTCCAGGTGTTAAGTTGAATAAAATAGTAGCTTTGGGTGATGATATTTCTTTGGCGATGAAAGCTCAATCTGTAAGAATTATTGCTCCTATTCCTGGTAAAGGTAGAGTTGGTGTAGAAGTTCCTAATAATCAAAGCTCTATGGTTGTTTTAAAAGAAGTTTTAGCATCGAAAGAGTTTCAAGAAGCTGATAATAGATTGACTTTAGCTTTAGGTAAAGATGTTTCTGGAAAACCTGTAGTTGCAGATTTGGCTCAGATGCCACATTTATTGATTGCTGGGACTACTGGTTCAGGAAAGACTGTATGTGTTAATACAATTATTTTGTCTTTATTATATCGGTATACTCCAGATGATTTGAAAATGATTATGATTGATCCGAAGAGAGTTGAGTTAATTCAATATAATGGATTACCACATCTTTTATCTCCGGTTGTTGATGATTCAAAAAAAGCAGCAAGTGTTTTAAACTGGATTGTTTTTGAGATGGAACATCGTTATAAGACTTTAGCGAGTGCGAGTGTAAGAAATATCAGTGCGTATAATCAGAAGAATGAAAAAGAAAAAATGCCGTATATTGTAGTTTTAATAGACGAATTTGCGGATTTAATGATGGTGGCTCGAGAATCAGTGGAAAATGCAATTACACGTTTAGCGCAGTTATCTAGAGCAGTTGGAATTCATTTAATATTAGCTACGCAAAGACCATCAGTTGATGTTATTACAGGTGTTATAAAAGCTAATTTGCCGGCGAGAATTTCTTTTAAAGTTGCTTCAAAAGTTGATTCTCGTACTGTTTTAGATGTAAATGGTGCCGATAAACTATTAGGTCGAGGCGATATGTTATTTTCTCGCCCGGAAGATTCTAAATTAGTAAGGGCTCAGGGTGCTTTAGTTATGGATAAAGAGATTGAGAAAGTTGTTGAATTTATTAAATCTCAAGCAGAGCCTGTTTATGATGAAAGTATAGGTAAAGAACAAAAAAGTAATGCAGCTTCTGGTACAAGTGCAGGTGTTTCTGGTGAGAAAGATGAAGTATATGATGAAGCAGTAAGAGTTATAATGGAAACTAATCAGGCGTCTGTATCAGTTTTACAAAGAAGAATGCGATTAGGTTATGCTAGAGCAGGTAGGTTGATCGATATGATGGAAGAAGAAGGATTGATTGGTCCATATGAAGGAAGTAAACCTCGTAAAATTTTAGTTGATAGAAAACAATGGCTTAATAAATACACAGGTGGAAATGCTGATGTGGAAGAAGAAACAGTTCAAGAACAAGGATAATATCTATGGATAAAATTGGTGCTAAGCTAAAAAAAATTCGTCTAGAAAAAGGTATAAGTTTAGAAGAAGTTAATAAAAAAACTAAAATCCATTTACATATTTTAAGAGCAATTGAGGATGATTCTTTTGCAAGCCTTAATCCAGTTTATTTAAAGGGATTTTTAAATATTTATTGTAAATTTTTAGGAGTGAATCCTGCAGATTTTATTCCTAGTTATAAAGAACCACAAGTTGTAGTGAAAGCTGCAGATAATGATGAAAAAACAACAACTGTTTTTAAAAAACAGCCTCCTGAGAAGAAAAAAGTAAAGATTAATATTAATTTTAAACCTTTTATCATGTTGTTAAGTGTTATTATTGCATTATTTTTATTATTAAATATTTTTAAAGCCATTGCGGGATTTATGAAAGAACATCCTATAAAAATTCCTAAAAAAACTCATAAAGAAAAAGTAGTAGTTGCTAAAAAAGAGCAACCTAGGAATGAATTCAACAAAAATAAATCTGAGAATCATTCTAAAAAAGATACGAAAGAAAAGGAAGCTAGGGATAGAGAAATAAAAGAAACTTTAAATTCTATATCTAGTTCATCTACGAAGGAACTTAAAGAAACTAAAGAAGCGAAAGAAACCAAAGAATTGAAAGAATCAAAGGAATTAAAAGAGAATAAAGAGACTGTTGTTCCTGTTTTATCCGGTGTAACATTGGGAATTCATGCTAAAGATGATTGTTGGGTACAGATTAAATTAGACGGTAAAGTTGCTTTTCAAAATGTTTTAGCTAAAGGCAGATTAGAAAGTTGGAATGCTAAGGAAAAAATAGAATTATCTTTGGGTAGCGCTGGAAGTGTTGAGGTTGAAATCAATAATAATAGGATTCCACCTTTAGGTAGAAAAGGTCAATCTTTAAAAAATATTTTAATTACAAAAGATGGTTTGAAATTGCGTAGATAATGGAAAAAAAAGTTGGAGTTTTAAGTTTAGGGTGTTGCCGTAATTTAGTGGATTCTGAGGGTATTTTAGGTCGATTAGAATCAAAAGGTTATGAGATAACAGATATAAATAAAGCTGATGTTGGGATTATTAATACTTGTGCGTTTATCAATGATTCTAAGTCTGAATCAATTGATGGAATATTGGATTTTATTGAGCTTAAAAAACAAGGTAAATTAAAAAAGATTATAGTTGTTGGTTGTTTAGTTCAACGTTATTATAAGGATTTAGTAAAACAGTTTCCCGAAGTAGATGCTTTTGTGGGTACTTTATCATTAAGTTGTTTTTCA
>CAYQXW010000221.1:0-2647 GCA_964421615.1 uncultured Planctomycetales bacterium | reverse complement strand
CTCCAGTTGGGACAATAGGAGTGGGGAATCCTGATTCTAAGGATCCAGCTGTTAGTGGTCAAGTTTTAGGAACGGTTGATCCAACAGTGGATTATTATACAGGAAATAATGGTCCAGATTTAGATTTAAGATTTGGTGTTCCTCCAGGATATGTTTTTTATAATGATGGAAAAAAAGGTGGCACTGTACAAATTTGGCCAGTAGATGATATTTATCCAGGTCAATATAATATGCAGAATCCTTTGCGTGTTGATGTTGTTAATTTTAAAAATGCAAAATCTGCTTTACCTGAAGGTTTTGAAACAACAGCGGCTTTAACTTTGCAGATTGGTAATCAAAGACCTGGTCCAGAGCCGGTAGATATTAAGGAAATTTATCCTACTGTATGGCCTAAATATTTAAGAGCTTACTATGAAATTTTAAGCGGCCATCGTTTTTTAAGTATGGAACCGATTGTTCCGACGACATTTTTAGCATATCATCCTATATCAGAAACTGATATGTCAGCTTTTGATGGAATAAACTTGGATGCGGGTGCATATGATTTTATTTCTGATTCATTAAGTACTAAAAAACCGATGTCATCGTATTATGGAAGCTAAATAAAAAAACTTAACCACTACCACCTTGGAAGTGGAGGTGGTAAGTATCAGATTAAAAGATGGGAAGACGAAAGTCTTTCCATCTTTTTTTTTGTTTAGAATAATTTAAATTTGACGATAATACTTCGTAAGGAGGAGTTATTATGAAAATTTTATTCTACTTTTTTTTATTAATAATATTTTGTGGCGGTTGTATGAAGCAAGAAATTGTTGAGAATGCAATTCAGATAGGTGATATTGGCTTTACGGCTGAAGAATTTAAAAAAGCATATACTGAGTCGCGTTTTTCTAATTCTGTTGAGCCGCAATCTAAAACAGAATTCTTGACAGAATATATTAATAAAAAACTTATTTTACATGAAGCAGAAAAGCTGGGGTTAGATAAAGACCCAGAGTTTTTGAAAGATTTGCAGATTTTTTGGGAGCAGGCGCTTTTAAAAAGGATGTTAATAAAAAAATCCAATGAGTTTTTAAATGATAATAAATCGGCAGTTAGCGATGTTGAGATAAAAAATTATTATGAAAAACATAAAGAAGATTATTATATTGGGAAAGAATTAGTGGAGGCTTACGACGGAATTAGATGGTTTTTAATTCAGGAAAAGCAAAAAAAATTATTGCAGAAATGGGTAGATCTTTTGCAAAAAAACTGTGATTTAAAAGTAAATTATCAGCAACTGGGAATATTAAAAGATAAATAGAGGGGGCATATAATGGCTGTGAAAAGTTTTAAAAGAAGAAATTTTTTTATTGATAAAAATTTTCAGACTAAATTTATCCTTAAGTTTTCATTAGTTGTTATTTTGGCTTCAATGGTTGTTGGTAGTTTAGTTTATTATTTATTTCGTGATTCAACAACAGTTGTAATTCAAAATACAAAAGTTTTAGTTAAGCCAACTTCGGAATTTATTTTGCCAACAATGATTGATATTTTATTGTTAGTTACAGTTTTTTCTGCTTTGATTGTATCTATTCTTTCTATGTTAGCTTCTCATAGGATTTCAGGTCCGCTTTTTCGATTGAAAAAGGAAATAGACTTAGTTGAATCTGGAATTATGGGAAGGTCTTTTAATTTAAGAGCGAAAGATCAGTTACAGGAATTAGCTAAAAGTTTAACATCTATGAGCAGTGTCTTAAAGCAAAAACATTTTGATTTGCAACAACGTTATGATAAATTAAAAAAATTTATGGAAGTAAGTCAGGACAAATTGAATGATATGCAAAAACAAGAGTTAAATAAAATTTTAGCTGAAATGGAAGAAGTATTAAATTATTTTAAACTTGCATGAAAAAATTAATTTTATATTTATTTTTTATTTTTTTTAGTTTATTTGGTTTCTTTGCGCAAGCTGCAGAAGTTAATTTGCCTTTATTGGTTAAAAGTAGATATTTTAGTGTTTATGCAAAAAAAGAAGTGGATGTTAATAATTTTTTATACAAGTTAAATTTTAATTATTTGAAAAATGATGCTAATTTTATTGCTCAAAATAGTGATTTGAAAAGTGTTTTAGCGCAAACTTTAGATTCATTATTTTTAGAAATATCTAATATTTTGGATATTCATGTGTATGATTTAAATTCTAATTTGAATATTTATCTAAATACAGAGGAAGTGCAAAAGGTTTTTAGGGAAATTTTTAAAAAAGATTTTGACCAAATTTCTTTTTATTTACCGGAAACTAATTCAATTTATATATCAGAAAACGATTTAGCTTTAGGTGTTTTAGGTCATGAAATTGCGCATTCTATAGTGTCTCATTATTTTGTTGTTAGTCCTCCGGTTAAGGTAGCAGAGGTGCTTTGCGGGTATGTAGAGTACAGTTTAAGGAAGTCAAATAAAAAGGTTTCTAAATAGGTTTTTTATTTTATTAGAGTTAAAAGTGTTTTAATTGCAATGATTTAAGTTTCAGTTTAAAATAATAGATTAGTTAGTTTTAATTTAGTTTTTTTAGGGCTAAAAGAGTATGTATATTCTTTTAGCCCTAATTTTTTTTGACAAAAACTATATCCAATCGTTTAAATTTGTAGCTTTTTAAAGAGCTTTA
>CAYQXW010000220.1:0-2658 GCA_964421615.1 uncultured Planctomycetales bacterium | reverse complement strand
ATCTAATTTAGGGCTTGAAACACTAGATAATGGGCTTGATTTTACAAACCCTTCACGGTTTAAAAATTTAAAAAAAGAACGTAAAGTTGACATCCGCCGAGAAACTGTTCTTGTATCATAATTTTTTTCTTTTAACCCAGCTAAATATTTCCTTACCCCTAAATAATCAACTTTCTCAATCGGAGATGTCCCTAAAAATTTTTGAAACTCATCTAAATCATGCAAATAATTTACAATTGTATGTTTAGAATAATTTTTTTCTATTTCTAAATAACGCAAAAATTTCTCAATAAATCTTTCCATTAAGACTGTTGCTCACTATTTTGCTGTTCACTATTCTGCTGCTCACTATTCGGCAGAGTTTTGGAAACAAACTTACATTCCGGAAACTTACTGCAACCATAAAAAGATCCTCTTTTAGATTTTCTTTCTACAAGCTCGCCTGTACAACCAGATTGAGGACATTTCACTCCAGTTGTAATTGATTTAGCGAATTTACACTGAGGAAAATCAGAACAGCTCAAAAATTTCCCTTTCCTACCCCATTTGATAATCATAGGTTTCCCGCATTTTTCACAAATATCGCTAGTATGCACAACTTCTTTTTTAATATTACTATGCGCAAAATCCAATCTAATTTTAAATGGGCCATAAAAATCCATTAAAACTTTTACCCGCGTATTTTTCCCTTCTTCAACATCATCAAGTGCTTCCTCCATCCCAGCAGAAAATTTTATATCAATAATTTCCGGGAAATATTCCACCAGCATATCGTTCACTTTAAATCCCAATTCCGTAGGCTGTAAGTAACCTTTTAACCTCTGTACATATCCTCTTTGAATAAGAGTGGTAATAATCGGAGCATAAGTAGATGGTCGTCCGATACCTTCTTCTTCCAAAATTTTAACCAAAGAACTATCCGAAAATCTTGCTGGTGGCTTGGTAAAATGCTGTGAAGGCATAAATTCTTTCAACAATAATTCCTCTAGTTTCTGCAAAGGAGGAATAACATTCTTATCTTTATCTTTTTCATCATCATCATCTTTTTTATAAACTGCACTAAACCCATCAAAAATCATATGACTTGCAGTAGAAGTAAACAAAAAGTTATCCGCACTAATACTAACCGTCAACTGTTTATACCGACTAGGCATCATCTGACATGCAACAAATCGATTATAAATAAGTTCATACAATTTAAACTGCTCATCAGTTAAAAAATTCTTCACGCTTTCTGGACTACGCGTTACCAACGTTGGACGGATAGCTTCATGCGCAGCTTGAGCAAGTTTCTTTAATTTATATACAGGAGGTTTTTCCGGTAAATACTCTTTACCGAATTTTTGTAGAATAAATTCACGACAATGATTTAAAGCTTCTGCAGCAATATTCGTAGAATCAGTTCGCATATATGTAATAAAACCTACTGGGGCTTCTTCTCCGATATCAATACCTTCATAAAGCTGCTGCGCAATCATCATGGTTTTGGCACCATTATAATGCAGCTTATTAAACGCTTCCTGTTGTAAAGTACTAGTAATAAACGGCGGATCAGCTGATCTCTTTTTTTCAGTTTCTTTGATATCCGAAACTACAAACTTTTTTGTTTTCAGCTCTTCTACTAATTTATCTGCTTCTTCTTTATTTTTTACATCAAAATCTTTACCATTTATTTTAGCAAGTTTAGCTTTAAAACTAGCAGAACCATCAAGCTTTGCTAAAATAATATCCAACTCCCAGTATTCCTGGGGAACAAACTTTAAAATTTGCCTTTCACGCTCAACAATTATTCTTAACGCTACAGACTGCACACGACCAGCGCTCAAACCACGCGTAATTTTCTTCCAAAGAAGCGGGCTAAGATAATAACCAACCAACCTATCTAAAATTCTTCGGCTAATCTGGGCTTCTATCAATTTATCATCAAATCCGCGCGGACTGTTAAAAGCTTTTTTTACTGCTTCTTGCGTAATTTCATGAAATTCAACTCTAAAAATTTTTTTATTTTTTAATAATTTATCTTTAATCTGCCAACCAATGGCTTCCCCTTCACGGTCAGGATCGGTTGCAATATAAACAGAATCGGCTTCTTTTGCTTTATCTTTAAGCGCAGTAACAACTTTCTTGCGTCCAGCAAGAATTTCATAAGACGGTTCAAAATCTTTTTCAATCTCAATCCCCAAATTACCTTCAGGCAAATCAATAATATGTCCCATAGAAGGCAAAACGGTAAAATCTGCACCCATAATTTTACTAATGGTTTTTGCTTTTGTAGGAGACTCAACAATAATCAAACTATTACCCGGCATAATTTAACTCCTTATAAACTGTCCACCTGCAAGCTTTTTAATAATTTTTTGTAATTCTAACCCTGTTAATAAATTAGATACTTTAGTAAAATCAAAACCAGACTGAATCACCAGGTCATCTACCCCAATCGGTTGTTTTGTTATTATATTATATAAGTATAACTCTTCGCAAGATAAAGATTCTAAAAAAGGTTCTTCTTTTTTAACGGGACTATTAGTTTCAAAATCTTCAAGGATATCTTCTAAGCAACAAACCATCTTCGCCCCTTGTTTTATTAAATTATTTGTCCCAAAAGAATTTACAGAATCGATTCTACCAGGCAAAGCATAAACATCACGCGCCTGATCC
>CAYQXW010000219.1:0-2661 GCA_964421615.1 uncultured Planctomycetales bacterium | reverse complement strand
CGACCATGGATAAGAAAAGAACCGGTAAAGTTGTTAAGGAATCTTTTCATATTGATGAATTAAAATCTCGTACAAAGTTATTAGATGTTATAGAAGAAGTTGAAAATTTAGTGAATATCGCAGAAGCAGATATTATTGTTTCCGGTGGTCGTGGTATGCAGGCACCAGAGAATTTTAAACTGCTTGAAGAGTTAGCGCAGGTTTTAGGCGGTGCAGTAGGTGCTTCACGTGCGGCTGTTGATGCAGGATGGTTACCTTATTCTCATCAGGTAGGGCAGACTGGTCGAACTGTTGCTCCTAAAATTTATATTGCTTGCGGTATTTCCGGGCAGATTCAGCATTTAGTCGGGATGCAGTCTTCAAAAATTATTATAGCGATCAATAAAGATCCAGATGCGCCGATTTTTAAAGTGGCAACTTACGGTATTGTCGGTGATGTATTTGAAATTTTGCCAGCGTTGACGAAGAAGTTTAAAGAGACGTTGGGGAAGTAATTACAAGCTTATTGAAAAAATTTTAGTTTTTTCTCACGCGATCGATTTTGGTCCATAAGAATTTAATAAAAGGACCACGCAAAATTTATTTTATTTTTTCGATGGCTGCGGAACTCGTCATTTTTTGTTCTAGCAAAAAATGACTCAGTTTGAGGATTGAATAACAATTAACATCCTCGCCATGCCGAATATTGACTATTTTGTAGATTCGGCATACTCTAAAAAATAAAATAAATTTAGCTCAAATCTTTAGCGTTCGAAAATAACTAAAATTTTG
This sequence comes from uncultured Planctomycetales bacterium, assembly GCA_964421615.1. Lineage (GTDB taxonomy): Bacteria > Omnitrophota > Gorgyraeia > Gygaellales > Profunditerraquicolaceae > CAYQXW01. Next base: position 1,890 of record CAYQXW010000219.1, on the reverse strand, counting down.
TTCAATTTCGCTTTAAATAATTATGTTTTAAAATTATCAAATTAGTTAAGATTCAAAATCTTTCCAAAATTAGCAAGTCGTAGTAATGATCTTGATTTAAGTTCGTTTTATATTATGCCGATAAATATATTCAAAAGGAGATTCTGCTATGTATTTTAAGAGACTCGAGATTGTCGGGTTTAAATCTTTCATGGATAAAACTGTTTTAAACTTCGAACCTGGAATTACTGCGGTTGTTGGTCCTAACGGTTGCGGTAAATCTAATGTGTTTGACAGTATCCGCTGGGTTTTAGGCGAGCAGTCTGCAAAATCTTTACGCGGCGCCCAAATGGAAGATGTCATCTTCAACGGAACTGATACTAAACAGCCTTTAGGTATGGCAGAAGTAAGCCTTTCTTTTGATAACTCTACAAGATTATTTCCTTTAGACCAAGATGAAGTTATGATCACCCGTAGAATTTTCCGTTCTGGTGATAGTGAATATTTATTGAATAAATCACAAGTACGTTTAAGAGATATAAATGAATTATTAATGGGTACTGGTATTGGGGCAGAAAGTTATTCCATTATCGCCCAAGGTAAAATAGATTTAGTGTTGAGCTCTAAACCGGAAGAAAGACGCCAGGTTTTTGATGAAGCTTCGGGTATTACAAAATATAAAGCGCAGAAAAAAGAGGCGCTTAGACGATTAGAAGAAACAGAGCAGAATTTGTTGCGTGTGAACGATATTATTACTGAAGTTCGCCGATCTATTGGTTATCTTGAACGTCAAGCGAATAAAGCTAGAAGATTCCAGGTTACTTTCGATGAATTAAAAAATAAAGAAATTAATTTAGCTTTAGTGCAGAAAAAAAGATTTTTAGAACAGAAAAAATCCCTTATTGAGAAATTAGATTATATTAAGAAAAAAGAAGAAGAAATTGTTAGTGTTATAACAGATGATGAAACCAGAATAAATCTTTTAAATGAAAATCTTAGAAAATCTGAAGATGTTTTGCGCAGTATTAAAACCACTATTTCTAATTTAGGCAATCAAATTTCTCGCGATAGCCAGCATATAAATTTTAACCGAGAAAGAATCAAAGAATTTGAGAATACCAAAAATTATCTGCAGACGCAGATTTCTCAAACTAAAGAACGTCTTGTTCGTGAAGAAGAAAAATTAGTGAGAGCTAAAGACGAATTAGCTTTGATGAAGAAAAGTTTAGACGAGAAAACTATTAATTTAAAAGAAAATGAAGATAGATTGAATGGTGTTGTTAACTTTATTGACAACGCTTTGAAAAGTATTTCTGATGCTAAGAAAAGTATTATTGATGTTGTCAGCCGTATTGCACAGGCTAAAAATAATTTTACAGACCTTACTTCTAAACAGCAGGTTTTTATTTCCCGCAAAAAACGTTTGGAGATGGAGAATGTAAAACTTATTGAAGAGAAGCAGGGTGTGCAGAACAATTTGAATAGTATTAATACTGAACTGATGGGGCTTGAAAAAGAATATCTTGAAATGACTACTTCTTTAGCGCGTATGAAACAAGATCAGGAAGTAGAATCTCAGAATCTTGTTAAGATAAATGAAGAGATTGAGTCTCTTGAAAGACAACGCAGTGCTTTATTATCTCAGAAAGAGTTTTTAGAAAAATTAAAATCCCAGTATGAAGATATTAGTGAATCGATGAATGCGCATGTTTATCTTGATAAGATGCCTCAGGAAAAAATAACTGGATTGGTTATCAAGATTAAAGAGTATGTTGATAGTCCGCAATCACAAGATCAACAATTTAATATTAAAATTTCCGGTGAAGCAAAGCCGATAGATTTAGATGCTCAGAGAGTTAATGAAAAAATTAAGCAGGTAGAAGAAACTTTAGTTTCTTTAAGAAGCCAGAA
>CAYQXW010000218.1:0-2667 GCA_964421615.1 uncultured Planctomycetales bacterium | reverse complement strand
ACAACTACTGCATTCTTTTTGATGTTTAAAAACCCAAATTTTAAATCAGTTTTTCTGGAACAATTAATCACTATATCAGCATTATTTACAGCATTAGAACAATCTAAATCAATTTCAATTTTTTTATTTCCCAGGCTATCTATTTTTTGGAAACTTTCTTTGATGCAATTAGTAAGTTTCACTTTAAAATTCATCTCTGATAATTTTCTGGTCAATAACCACCCTATTGCACTAGAAGCATCAATTATTGTAACAGAAGCATTATTTAAATCAATATTTTTAGCTTTTACAATTTGAGATATACTTTCTGAAATATTCCAAGCATTTAAACATGATCCGCTTGTCAAAGCAGTTCTTTTTAAATGCTTATAGATCATAGGTTTTTTATCAACAGCTACAGCTAAAAAACCGTCTAATCCCATAATCAAAACCTTATTTTTTTCTGCTAACCGTGAAGCATCAACGATTTTTTCAAATATTTCTTCTTCACTAACTTTTAAAAGATCAATTTCTAAAATTGGCCAAATTATAAGAAATCCTTCAACAACTTTACCGCTTACAGACTTAAAATTACCCAAATTTATAGTTTTTAATGATAACTTTTTTAAATAGTTTTTTATTAAAAACCTTGGAATAAATTTGGTTTCTGGCCAAATCTCCCTTACTTGCGCCAAATTTTTAGGATACGCAAAATAAGCAAAGTTAGACATTTAATTTATTTTATATTTCATTATAAATAAGATTTAGCCCTCTTAAAGTTAAATCTTTATCATAAAAACTAATATTCTGGCAATACTTTGAAATAAAATTAATATTACCACCTGTTCCAATAACATACGGCTGTTTTTTAAATGTCTTTTTAAGCTGCTCAATTAATCCATCTGTCATAATGGAATAACCAAAAACAATCCCGCTTAACATACTAGATTTTGTATCTTTACCTATTAACCCTCTAGGTCTTTCTATTGTTACCTTTGGCAAAAGCGCTGTTTTTTGCGCCAACGCTTCCAAGGAAATCCTAAATCCAGGAATAATAATACCACCTAAATATTCTTTTTTATCAGAAACAACATCAAAAGTTATTGCTGTACCAAAATCTATTATTATTGCTGGCGCACCAAAAAATTTACTCGCAGCATAAGCATTAACTAACCTATCTTGCCCCACTTGTTTAGGAAATTTATACCTATTTTTTATTGCGACAGTATAATCTTTACCCAAAACAACTACCTTTGGTATCCCTAATTTTTTTAAATCTTTTTCTAAAACTGCTGTAACAGCTGGCACAACACTAGATATAATGCATCCTTCTACTTTTGGAACTAATAAATTAGTTTTTAAAAAAGAAAAATAAGAATCTTGATTAGAAGCACTAACAAAATACTTTAAAACTTTATTATCTTTAAACAAAGCAAAATTTACATTTGTATTACCTACATCAATTGTTAAAACCATTTGAACCCTTCCTGGACTTAACTAAAATTTATATCCTTTTTTATTTTTTTTATATTATCTCGTAAACTAGCTGCTTTTTCGAAATCTAAATTCCTTGCAGCTAATTCCATTTCATATTCAAGTTCAGCAATATATTTGCGTAAAGCAAATTCATCTTTTTTCTCACCAGTCAAATTTATCAAAAACTCTTCTGTTTGAGCAAACTCTTCAATCCCCTTTTTTATAGCCTTCTCTATAGTTTTAGGAGTGATATTATTATTTTCATTAAACTCAACTTGAATTCTCCGACGACGATTGCTTTCTGCAATGGTTTGGCTCATAGATTTAGTAATATTATCTGCATACATGATAACTTTACCGTTAATATTACGCGCCGCCCTTCCTGCAACTTGAATCAAAGATGTCGTAGAACGTAAAAAACCTTCTTTATCTGCATCTAAAATAGCCACTAACGAAACTTCCGGTAAATCTAATCCTTCTCTTAAAAGGTTTATCCCTATCAAACAATCAAAATCTTTTTTTCGTAAATCCTGTAATATTTTTGAACGTTGGATTGTTTCAATCTCTGAATGTAAATATTTTACCTTTAAACCCTTATCTTGTAAATAACTGGTTAAATCTTCAGCCATACGCTTGGTTAAAGTTGTAACTAATATTCTTTCATTTTTTTGAGATCTATTCTTAATTTCTTTAGCTAAATCTTCAACCTGCCCTTTTATGGGCCGAATCTCTATCTCTGGATCTATTAAGCCTGTTGGCCTAATAATCTGCTCCACAACTTTATCTTCGCTATGTTTAATTTCGTATACAGACGGTGTAGCAGACACAAAAATAGCTTGTTTAACTAAACTTTCAAACTCTTTAAACCTTAATGGCCTATTATCTAAACAAGATGGTAACCGAAAACCATAATCGACTAAAACATTTTTTCTTGCTTTATCCCCCTCAAACATTGCTCCAATTTGAGGAATTGTCACATGAGATTCATCAATGACTATTAAAAAATCTTCAGGAAAATAATCTAATAAACAATACGGTCGACTTCCTGGAGGCCTAAAAGATAAATGCCGAGAATAATTCTCAATCCCATTACAATAACCTAATTCTTTGAGCATCTCCATATCATATCTGGTTCGCTGCAAAAGACGTTGTGCTTCTAACAGTTTATTTTCCTTCTTTAATTCATTTAATCTTTCTTCAAGCTCTTGTTCA
>CAYQXW010000217.1:0-2677 GCA_964421615.1 uncultured Planctomycetales bacterium | reverse complement strand
GGATTTGATAATCTATGAATACATTTAACAGGAATATATGTACTTTGGTTAGCTTCAAAAATAGATTTCTTTTTTCCATTAACAATCTCAGCTTTACCTTCTACAACAACCCAATGTTCACTTCGTTTATTATGATACTGCAAACTTAACGAACTTCCTGGCTTAACTTCAACCAATTTTATTTTAAACCCTTTTCCTATTTCTAAAACTGTAAAAGCACCCCAAGGCCGCTTAACAGTTTTATGGGTATAATGCTCAAGTCTTTTATTGCTTTTTAAAAAATCTACAACTTTTTTTACATCTTCAGTTTTATCTTTTCTCGTTATCAATAAAGCATCCGGAGTATCAACTATAATCAAATCATCCAATCCGATAGTTGCTACTAACCTATTAGTACCTAAAACTGTAGTATTTTTGCTATCTATATTAACAACATCCGCTTTAAAAAAATTACCTTGGTTATCTTTCTCAGAAATTTCATCCCAAGCTTGCCAACTTCCCAAATCCGACCAACCTAAATTTGAAGCCACCAACATCTTTAAATTTTTAGCTTTTTCTAAAATCCCATAATCAAAAGATATAGGCTCAATTCCATCCCATACTTTAATTACATCTTCAATACGAATAATTTTTTCTATTATTGAATATAACTTAGGCAGCTGCAATTTAAATTCACTCAAAAAAGCTTTTGTTGAACCTACAAAAACACCACTATTCCAATAAAAATTACCATTTTTTACGAATTTTTTTGCAGTTTCTAAATCAGGTTTCTCTCTAAACCTTTTGACTTCTAAACCTTTTTCACTTGTAACTTGTATTTTATGACTTTTAGCTTCGATATAACCATATCCTGTAGCTGGACGAGTAGGTGGAATACCTAATATTACTAAATTATTTTGACATATAGATAAAGACTGATTTAATAAATCTAAAAAACGTTTTTTATTTACAATTAAATGATCACAAGGAAGTACAGCTACTCGAGAATCAGAATTTTTTTTATTAATTAATGCCAACGTAACAGCAATTGACGGTGCAGTATTTTTACCGCTTGGCTCAAAAAAAAGATTTTCAGCAGGAATTCCAAAATCTTTGGTTATTTCACTAATTTGGTGCCGATATAACTCTCCACCAGCAATATAAATATTTTCTTCTGGAATAACCGAAGAGATTCTTTTAATTGTTTGTGCAAACAAGCTTTCATCTTTATGCAGTTGGATAAACTGTTTTGGTTCAAGAGTTCTGCTTAAAGGCCAAAATCTTGTTCCCTGCCCACCTGCTAATAAAACCGCGTAGTAATTTAAATTTTTTTTCATTTATTTAACAATTTTTAAAAATCTTCTGCTTCCAACTTTTAAGATCCCTTCTTGGGATAAAGTCAAAAATTCATCTGAAATTTTATTATTATTAAACTCAACCGCATTTTGTTTTATTAATCTTCTAGCTTCATTTTTACTAGTGCATAAACCTGACTCAATTATTATATCTACTATTTTTTTAACATCTTTTAATTGATACTCAGGCATTTGATCAGGAATTTGTTTTTGAGAAAAAACTTTTTCAAAATCTAATGCAGATTGCACCGCAACTTCTTGAGAATAATACTGAGAAATAATTATTTTAGCTAAATTAACTTTTGCTTCTTTAGGGTGAAGCTGCTTAACTGAATCTAAATTTTCGTCTGTGAGAAGTGTATAATATTTTAACATCAATTCATCGGAAATAGACATTATTTTACCAAACATATCAGATGGTTTATCATTAATAGCAATATAATTGCCTAATGATTTGCTCATTTTGTTAACACCATCAGTTCCTTCCAATAAAGGCATTGTAATAACAACTTGGGGATCCTGGCTAAAATCACGCTGGAGATCTCGGCCCATCAAAAGATTAAAAGTTTGATCCGTACCTCCAAGTTCAACATCAGATTTTAAATATACAGAATCGTATCCTTGTAAAATAGGATACATAAATTCTAAAATAGAAACATCATGCCCCGCATCCATTCTCTTTTTAAAATCTTCTCTCTGCAACATCTGACTTACTGTAACATGCATGGTTAACCCAAGAAAATTAGCAATATCCATTTTCTCAAACCATTCGCTATTAAAAACAACTTTAACTTTTTCCATATCTAAAACTTTAGAAACCTGCAACTTATAGGTTTTAGCATTTTCTAAAACAGCTTCTTTATTTAAAGTTTTTCTTAATTGATTGCGTCCGGTAGGATCACCTATTTGCGCCGTAAAATCTCCGATAAGAAAATATACCTCATGTCCCAAATTCTGGAACTGGCGCATTTTACGCAATAAAACAGTATGCCCCAAATGAATATCTGGTGCTGTAGGATCAAAACCAACTTTTATTCTTAACGGCCTATTTTCTTTTTGAGCTAATTCTAATTTTTTCATTAACTCTGCTTCAGAAATTATCTCCACCGCCCCACGTTTAATTACATCGAATTGTTGTCTAATATCCATAATTTATAAAACTAACCACTTTCACACCTTGGAAGTGGAAGTAAAAAATTACTTCCACTTCCAAGGTGGAGGTGGTACTAATTATAATTTTGCAGATAAACCAATTTTTCCCTGCTCTACGTCAACCTTAATAACTTTGACTTTGATTTTATCTGTTGGTTTTAATTTCTTTAACTGCTCTGGATCAATCTCAT
>CAYQXW010000216.1:0-2827 GCA_964421615.1 uncultured Planctomycetales bacterium | reverse complement strand
TATTTCTTTTAAACCCAATTATCATAATTTAAACATATCACTATTTCTTCTATTAAACTGCACTTCAACATCCTCAAATTTAAACCCTTTTCCGTCATCTTCATAATAGAAATTAATAACATTACTACTTTTTTTTAGAGTAATTTTAACATTTTTTGATTGTGAATATTTTACCATATTTGTAAGCAACTCTTGTACTAATCTATAAAATAATAAGTTTTTTTCAGAAGAAAGCATTAAAGTTTCATTTGGCTTACTATAAACATAGTTTATGCCTGACAAATGTTTGTAATCAATTAATAAATTTTCAATACTTTCTACTACTCCTAATTCATCTAAAGACGGCGGTCTCAACATAAAAGAAATATTATGACTTTTCTGCAGTAAGCCTGATATTACTTGCTTACTTTTTTCAATTTTTTCTTTTACATCTACCCCAAGATTCCCACCTAACATTTTTTCAATTAAACCTAAGCTTATTTTTAAAGCACTCAAGTCTTGTCCCATCTGATCATGTACCTGCGCAGAAAGATTCTTACGTTCATTTTCTTCTAAATTAATCATTTGATTAAACAACTGCTGCCTTTGAATTCTTTCCCTTCGCCCTCTTTTATAAACTACCAATGCAACTAAAGAACTAATAATTACAAAAACAATAATACTCCCACTTAAAATAATAACTGCTGTTGTTTTATCTTTTTGTGCTTTTTTCACCTGCATCTCTATTTCAAAAAGGTTATCCATATTCAAATTATTATCTAAAAAATCATCTATTTTATATAATTTATTTTCATAACTCATAAATAAATTACGCACCAATAATTCTTTTTGCGAATCCTGAGCACCATCTGCCAAAGTAACTATTTGTCTTCCAACCTCAACAAATTCATTAAAGAAATGCCCTAACTGATAAGCCCAATCTTTTTGTTTCTGATTATAAGAATTTAATCTGTAAATATTAAGCTGGTCCCTAAACTTTTCTGCTTTAGAAAAAATTTCTTCAGATTCAATAGCCATCGGCAAAGCACCTAGATAATGGGAAACTTTCCAGAAAACATAATTTCTAATCCCCATTGCAAAAAAAGTATTATTAATTTTCATTTCTAAAATAGCTTTTTCTAAAACTAGATTTTGACTACCTAATTGCTTTACTCTTTTGGAAAGAATTTCTATTTGATAAATACCACTAATACCTATTGCAATGGCAAGAACAATAAGTACAAAAAATGAAAAAAGAAGTTTTTTTTCACCATATTTTATTGGCATTTAATTTTATTTGATTTACTTTTTCGTTTAGTCTCTCAATAGATTTATTAGAATATTTAACCCAATAATCTGAATCTTTACCAACAAGAGCTCTTTTCTGCCAATATTTTATTGCACCAGCATAATCACCCTGTGTTTCTTTTAAAAGAGCCATATTAGTATATGTAGGAGCATAATCAGAATCAACTTCAATTGCTTTCAAATACATCATTAAAGCATCATAAACTTTCCCTTTTGTCTCATAAATAATTCCAAGTTGATTATAAGCCGGAGCATAAAAAGAATCCAAATTAATTATTTTATCATAAAGTTTTTTTGCTTCTTCTAATTTTCCAACATCTTGCTTGCTTAAAGCTTTAGCATAATATCTTTTAATTTCATCAGAATTAATTCCAGATTTGCTCTGATAATTAATTTTATCTAAATCATATTCCATTTCCTGTTTAGCAGCACTTACATCAACAGTATTTACTTCAACTGGAGCAACAATCTCTTTTTGTACAACAGGTTTATTTTGCACTTTTACAACTTTAGATTGTACTTGATCCAACTCTTTATCAACTAAATTAAAATCAACCTCTTTAATTATTTTTTTAGAAACTTCCTTATCTTTATTCTTTTCCTTGTTTAAACTATTCTGTTTTTCTTTTTTTTGATTTCTTATTATTTGCTCCTGCTTAGCTTTTTCTTCAGCACGTGCCTTAGCAGCTGCTTCAATTTTAGCTTGCTCAATAGATCTTTGCTTATCATTTTCTAACAGTTTAGTCTTATTTTCTGCGTCTTTTTTCTCTTGAGCTTTTTTCTTTTCTTCTAATTTAGCAATTTTTTCTAATCGAGCCATTTCTTGGGCATTAATTTTTGCATTAGCCTTATCTTTTTCTTTTTGCTTCATTTCAATTAAATCTAAAGTTTTATTTTTTAATTCTGTATTTTTTTCTTTATTTCTGGATTCTAATTCTTTTTTAGCTTTATTTTGAATATCACTTAACAAATTTTCTGTTTTAACTTGTTCATTTTTAGTTTTATTCTTTTTTTCTTCTAGTTTTTTCTGTGCTAATAAAACTTTACTATCCTGAATCTGTTCTTGCTCATCAACAACTTGCTGAACCTTAACTTTTTCTTGCGCCTTTAATCTTGCTTCAGATTCAACTTTTGCTTTTTGTTCAAATTTAACTCTTAAAGCTAATTCTTCTTTTGCAAGCTGCTCAGCTAATCTATTCTTATAATCAATATCTTCTTTTAATTTCTGTTCTGCTTTTCGTCTTGTTTCAGCTTCTAATTTATTTTTTTCTTCGGATTTTAATCTTGATTGTAATTCAGCTTGCGCCCTTTGTTCAGCTTTAACTCTCAAATCTAATTCTTCTTTTGCAAGCTGTTCAGCTAATTTAGATTTATAATCATATGCATCTTTTATTTTTTGTTCTGTTTTTATCCTAGAAGCTGTTTCTACCTTTATCTGTTCTTGTGCTTTTACCCTATCTTCCATTTCTGCTCTAGCCATTTGTTCAGCTAAACGAGTTTTATATTCCATTTCATATTTAACTTTAGCCTCAGCTTGGTC
>CAYQXW010000215.1:0-2835 GCA_964421615.1 uncultured Planctomycetales bacterium | reverse complement strand
AGCCCGACCATAATCTGCGCAAATTTTACCAAAAGAAAAATTTGAACGTTTAATATTATTCAAATCAATAAGCTCAAGCTTATTTGCTAATTTTTGTTTTTTAGCTACTTTTTCTAATACCCACTTATCACCAATAACAATAAAATCAGCAATAGCTTTAATTTTATTTAAAGCTTGTAAGGTTATTTCTGGACCAACTCCAGAAGGATCTCCAATTGTTATCCCTACTTTAATTTTCATAAATTATTACTCTGTAATCTTAATATACGCTTTTTTCTTCAACTCATCCAACCACTTTACTACGCCTTCCTGCATCTTTTTTTCCATAACTAAATTATAAACTGTATCCTGAGCTTCAGTTAAACTTAAATGTTGCTCTGGAATAATTTCTAATAATTGAAAAATATAATAATTATCATCTAACTGAATCGGTTTTGACATCTCTTTAGCTTGCAAGCTAAAAACAATATCCTCAAATTCTTTTCGAAGTTCACCACCTTTTTTAGCAGTAACTTTATTAACTTTAAAATCAAATTCTTTTAAGAGTCCTTCTATTGTTTTTTCATCATAACGTAATCTTTTATAAACTTTATACGCATCATCTTCATTGGTAAAAGTTAACGAATTAAATTCTCTTTGTTCAGTTGAACCAAAATCATTAATATTCGCATTATAGTATTCAGTTATTTCTGTCGGATTAACCTGTATTTTATCTTTTACTTTCTGTTCAATAATCGCATAGTTTAAAATCTGTTCTTCAATCCTTTTAGACAAATCTGCTTCTGATAATCCCTGGTCAATCAAAGCTTCCTGAAAATCTTTATCAGTAGCATAAGATTTTTTTATTTCATTAATTCTCCCTTTAATTCTATTTGAATCAACTTTAATATTTTCTTTTCTTGCCTGCTGTAGAATTAACTTATCTTCAATAAGCCTTTGCAACAGGTCTGTTTTCATCTCTTTAATTTTCTCTTCCAGTTTTTCTCCTGAATATTGCTGAGAAAGTTTTACTCGCATATAATTTAAAAACCCATCTAAATCTTTTTGGGTAACTATTTCATTATTTACGATGGCCACAATTTGTTCTTCAGCAAAAACATTAACATTCAAGAAAAAAATAATTCCTAGAATACAAAAAATAATTTTTCTTATACGCATATTATCCTTTCGGTATCTCTTTTAAAGTTCCAACTGCTTCTTTTAAAAGACGACAATATAAATCAAATCCTACTGCATTAATAAACCCATGCTGCTGCTCACCTAATAAATTTCCCGCACCACGCAGCTCCATATCTTCCATCGCTATCTTAAACCCTGCACCTAAATGTGCATAATCCTGCAAAGCGTTAAGTCTTTTCCTGGCAATTGAAGAAATCAATCCACTCTTAGGGATAAGAAAATATGCATATGCGCTGCGATTAAACCTACCAACCCGCCCGCGCAGTTGATGTAAATCTGATAATCCAAAAGTATGCGCATTATTCATAATTATTGTATTAGCATTAGGAATGTCTATACCTGATTCAATAATCATTGTACAAAGTAAAATATCAATATTACCTTTTAAAAACTGCGCCATAACTTCTTCAAGCTCTTTTGCCGCCATCTGCCCATGCCCGACGGCAATCCTTACACCTTTAGGCAAAATTTTAATAAGCCGTTCTTGAAGCTTATGTATATCCATAATCCGATTATGTAAAAAGAACACTTGTCCTTTTCTATCTACTTCTCGCATAATCGCTTGCTTAATTAAATCATCATCATATTCTACCACGATAGTCTCGATAGGCAACCTATTTTCAGGAGGAGTATTTATAACAGATAAATCTTTTGCACCCATTAAGCTCATATATAAAGTTCTTGGGATTGGCGTAGCCGTAAGAGTCAAAACATCTGTAGTTAAACGAATAGATTTTAACTTTTCTTTTGCTTTAACTCCAAATCTCTGTTCTTCATCAATAATAAGCAGACCCAAATCTTTAAAAGAAACATCCTCAGATAATAACCGATGCGTTCCAATAATAATATCAACCTGCCCGTTTAAAATATCCTCTAATATTCTTTTCTGCTGGCTAGGAGTACGGAATCGCGATAACATTTCAATATTCACTGCAAATTTTTTCATCCTATTGCTAAAATTCTGGTAATGCTGTTCTGCTAATATTGTCGTAGGTACTAAATAAGCCACCTGTTTGCCATCCATAACAGCTTTAAAAGCTGCGCGCATTGCAACTTCAGTTTTTCCATATCCTACATCACCGCACAAAAGACGATCCATGGGGCGAGAAATCTCCATATCTTTTTTCACCTGATCTAATGTAGTAATCTGATCAGGAGTTTCTTCAAAAATAAAAGTATCCTCAAATTCTTTTTGCCATTGCGAATCTTTAGAATATGCCGTCTTAGTTGCATTTAAACGTAAAGCCTGAAGCGTGAGTAAATCCCAAGCAAGTTTTTGGATCCCTTTTTTGGCTTTATTCTTAATTCTTTGCCATTCTTTATTGCTGAGTTTATTCAGCTTTGGCCTGCGCATATGAAACGCAATATATTTCTGCACTAAATGCATTGACTCAACAGGCACATAAAGTTTTTCTTGGTTCTCGTATTCAATGACTAAAAAATCTTTTGGTTTATTATGTTTGCGGATACTTTGAATACCTTTAAACCTGCCAATACCGTATTCATTATGGACAACATAATCATTTAATTTCAAATCTACAAAATTATCTAACGGGACTTTCTCAGAAAACTTTTCTACTTTATGACTATGAGTTTTTTTAATCGGCAAAAGAATTACTAAAGTATGGTCCCATAAAGCAGTATTCTTTACAAAAT
>CAYQXW010000214.1:0-2840 GCA_964421615.1 uncultured Planctomycetales bacterium | reverse complement strand
CATCTTTAAGCAGCTTTTCTACATCTTCTTTTTTGGTATATAATTTCACCTGAATCTTATCTACAATCGCACTAAATTCCTGGTGCAGCATCGCATGTAAAATCACTCCGATATGTTTTAAACGGAAACCTTTTTTGAAAGCTTCCTGAGAAATACGAATCCAGTTCATATCACGCTGCCCGATATGCATAACCCCTTGCGCATAATTTACAAACCGATGCACTTGACGCTCTAATATTGGTTCAAAATCTTTCTGCATTTTTCGACCAGCAACTTCTATCACAATTCCTAATGACATAGACTTCACATCTTTAATCTGGTCTATATCCTCACCTATAATTTCAATTTTTCCATCCTCTATTGAATCTATATCCACTGTAGTTAAATATTCAAAAGCTACGCTACTTTTACCGCCAAACTCTACATAAAGATTTTCTTTTCTAACTCTTTCTCCCTCAAAAGCTGCTGCATAAGCTACCGGAATGTTTACTTGAGAAACTTTTACTTTTATCCCGCGAGTCAAAATACAGCGAGAAACAATTTTACTATAATCTTTTTCTGTAATTAAAGCTTCGAATAATGTTGTATCAATCTTTCCCAACTGTGGAACTTCTAAATCCGTAATTATAGGAATTCCAAATGCTAAGACTCCCAATCCTGTTGCAACAATCACTTCATCAACATGACTTAATAAAACCACAAAAGCCGGAACTCTATTCTTCATATAATCAGCAATACCTTCCCACTGGCCGGATTTTAAATTTCCATAAATCAATGGTGCACGTACTGCCCAGTTGACGGCATAAATTGCTGATAAATAATCATCTCCCATCGGAACAATATAATTATCTAACCCTAACTCCACACCTTTATTCTCTAACTGTTTTTTTAAAGTCAGACCATTTACGCTACCGACTAAAATACTTACAATACTATTTGTCTGGAAATCGCGGATCATTTTCACCGCAGAATCTTCATCTTTGGCTGGCCCTAAAATTACCGCCACGCCTGCAATTCTTCCGTCTACAAGTTGAATTCCAAGAGAACGCAGCAATTTATCCGGTAAAAACCCAGAAAATCCATCAGCAGGATGTTCTTTATTTACAGTTTTTACAGCTGCTAATAATTCCTCACAAACCAAAGTTGCTACCCCTTTATTTAAAACTCCTCCTAAAAAAGGAAGATAAAATCCATTTGCAGATTTAGAATTATTGATTAAACTTTGCGCATCGCTTAAAACAGCTTTACACTCGCCTAAAGTTTTAACTTCCCGATTTAAAAGAGCATTAATCAAAGGCAAATAGTAATTAGTTTCAGGAAATGAAACATTAAAACTTTCCCCATTTTTCTTAATCGCCTCATCAATAGTTTTTTTGGTCAAATCTAAAACTATATCCGCTCCCTTAGTGCCTAAAGAAACTAAAACTTCTGACATTAATTACCTCCAATTACATTAACCAAATGGTTCGCTAAAAGCTTACTTTCATTAATAATATCATCCCAGCTTTTCTCTATATTATTTGCTTCTTTATTTACGCAAACAGCTCCACACGCAAAAACATTCTTGATACTCGTCGCCATATTTTCATCAACTACTAAAAAATCATTAATTGTATTAATATTGGTATCTTTAAGAAAATCTAGGCTTGCTTTTTGGCTCGAAGGCAAAAAAACTGGAATTTCAGTTCCTATAATTTTTCCTTCTTTTAATTTAACAGCCTGTATCCCAGATTCTCCAATTAATTCGATTACTTCACTTTTAATAAAATCCAACTTTTCTGTTTTAAGTGAATTATCAAAATCTTCTTCTGTAATAATCTTTACATCTTTGCCTAAAAGATTAATACTTTTTCCGACTTCAACTCCAGCATTAACCCCTCCGAATAAACAAACTGTATCTGTAAAAAGATGCGTTCTTAATTCTTTATAATCCGTTAAATTATCTAATTTAAAAACACCCTCTTTATGTATTCCTGGAATGTCCGGAAAAATAGTTTTCCTTCCGGAAGCAACTACCAAATAATCGAAATCAGTATTTTCCCGTTCTTCCTTATATTTACAATAAACGTATCTTCTCGCTGTACTGACTGTCACAACATGCCTGTCTTTTAAAAAATTAATTTTATTCTTTTCATAAAAATCAGGCGCAACAAAAAAAAGTTCTTTCTCTTTAATCTGTCCAGCCAAATAATCCGGCATCTTGCGCTTATCATAGTAAGGGAAACTTTCTTCTGAAATAAGCGTAATTACACAATCAGGGGTTAACTCCCTTAAAGTTGTTGCAACAGTATGACCTGCAGGACCATTTCCAATAATTACAATTTTTTTTGCCATAGTTTTTTAATTATAACCCTACTGCATCTAATATTCTAGGAACTAATCTATCCCATCCTATAGGCATAAGATGAATTCCTTGGCACATAGGTTTAATTTTATTAATAATACTGACCGCGATATCTATACACCTTTGTTCTTTATCTTTTTCTGCTTGAAGCTCTTGCACTAAATACTCTGGCACTTCTACTCCAGCAACATGGTCATTCATATATTTTGCCATTTTGGCAGATTTCAATAAAAGTATACCTGCAATAATCGGAACATTTAAATGTTTAACTCTATCCACAAACTTTTCAAATTTTTCGCAATCAAAAACTGCCTGCGTCTGAAAAAAATCGACACCAGCTGCAATTTTCTTTTCCATCTTTAAAACCTGAGGTTCTAAAGGATCAGCACCAGGATTAACCACAGCACCAACACAAAATTTAGGAGCAGCCCCTAATAATTTATGACTGTTCATATCTGTTCCCTGCTGTAACATCGCCAATGCCTGCAGAAGCTGT
>CAYQXW010000213.1:0-2892 GCA_964421615.1 uncultured Planctomycetales bacterium | reverse complement strand
CAAGAAAATGCAGCAATTGCGTAAAGCTTGGAAGTCTAAAGATAAAGAAAAGTTTACAAAATTAATGGAAGAAATTAATCCTCAATAATCATGGATGAAAAAGAATTAGTTTTTACTGAAATATTAAAATGCAATCGGATTGACCTTTATTTAAATGCTAGAAAGTATTTAAGTCAGGATCAAGCGATTAAGATCGCTTCTGTTTTAAAACGCCGTATTAACGGTGAACCATTAGATTATATTTTAGAAAAAAAATGTTTTATGGGATTGGATTTTAAAGTTAATGAAGATGTTTTAATCCCTCGCGAAGATACTGAAATTTTAGTAGAAACAGCTATAAAATATTCAAAATTTAAAGGGCAAGATTGTATTAATATACTCGATGTTGGAACTGGGTCAGGATGCATTGCTGTTTCTTTGGCTAAATTTATCAATAAATGCAATATTTCTGCTGTAGATATTTCAAAAGCCGCATTGTTTGTTGCGTTGGAAAATGCCAATTTACATAATGTGAATAATAAGATAGAATTTATTCATGCGGATATCTTTAATATAAACTCTTTTGATAGAAAATTTGATTTAGTCGTGAGTAATCCTCCGTATATTCAAAAAGATATAATTAATACTTTATCTCGTGAAGTTTTGGCTGAGCCTGTTATTGCTTTAGATGGAGGAGAAGATGGATTGGTTTTTTATCGTGAGTTAAAGAATAAAGCAAAAAATTTACTCAATGATAATGGTTTTTTATTGGTGGAGATCGGGTTTGATCAGTTGCAATCAGTGAAAAAAATTTTTGATGATGAAAAAGATTTGAATTTTGTTGAAAGTGTAAATGATTATGGACAAATTACTAGGGTGTTAGTTTATAATAAAGGGGCTTATAATGGATAAATTGGTTGTTGAAGGCGGACGTAGGCTTGAAGGAGAAGTCACTATTTCTGGATCAAAAAATTCAGTGTTACCTATTATTGCTGCAACTCTTTTGACAGATGAAAAATGTGTTATTAGAAATGTGCCGGTTTTACGTGATACTAACACAATGCTTAAGATTATTAAAACTTTAGGTAAGAATGTAGAATTTGAAAAAGGAATTGTTACTGTAACCGGAAATAAAATTCATAACTGCTTTGCAGATTATAAATTAGTTTCAACAATGCGTGCTTCTTTTTGTGTTTTAGGCCCATTATTGGCTAAATTAAAAGAAGCTAAAGTTTCTTTACCAGGTGGATGTGTTATTGGAGTGCGGCCGGTTGATTTGCATTTAAAAGGTTTACGTGCTTTAGGGACGCAGATTGATATCGACGGTGGTTATGTTATTGCAAAATCTAAACAGCTTAAGGGGTCACATATTTATTTGGGTGGCGACTATGGGTCTTCTGTTTTAGCGACTGATAATGTTATGATGGCGGCGACAATGGCTAAAGGCAAGACTATTATTGAAGCTGCTGCGTGTGAACCGGAAGTTGCAGATTTAGCTGAATTTTTAATTAAAATGGGAGCAAAAATTAAAAATCACGGAACGCCAACTGTTGAAATCGATGGAGTTAAAAATTTACATGGTTGTGAGCATACAATTATTCCTGATAGGATTGAGGCAGGGACTTTTATTTTAGCTGCGTTGATTACTCAAGGCGATATTAATATAAAAAATGTTAATCCGAGGCATTTAGGTGCGCTTTTAGATAAATTGAAGGAAGCTGGTGTACATTTGGAGATAGGAAATAATTCTATCAGAGTGAATTGTAAGAAAAAGAAAAAATTAAGGCCTATTAATATTACAACATTGCCGTATCCAGGATTTCCGACGGATATGCAGGCGCAGATAATGAGTTTAATGTGTGTGACTCCGGGAATCAGTGTTATTACAGAAAAAATTTATCCAGACAGGTTTATGCATGTTTCAGAGTTAAACCGAATGGGCGCACATATTCAAAGAGAAGGTCCTCATGCGATTGTTGAGGGCGTTAAAAAATTATCTGGGGCTCAGGTTATGGCTTCGGATTTACGTGCTTCTGCAAGTTTAGTTTTAGCTGGGTTAGTTGCTAAAGGCAGGACAGATATTTCCAGGATTTATCATTTGGAACGAGGATATGAAAATATTGAAGCAAAACTTGAAAATTTAGGTGCTAAGATTTGGAGAGAAAAAGAATGATTTTAATGATTGATAATTATGATTCTTTTACCTACAACTTGGTTCAGTATTTTGGTGAATTAGGTGAGAAAGTAACGGTTTATCGTAATGATAAGATTACTTTAGACCAGATAAAAAAAATGGCTCCGGAAAAAATTGTTATATCTCCTGGACCAGGCGGACCGGTTGATGCAGGTATTTCGACTAAGGTTATTGAAGAATTCGGAAAAAATATTCCGCTTTTTGGAGTTTGTTTAGGCCAGCAGTGTATAGGTCATGTTTTTGGTGGGAAAGTTGTACGCGCAAAAAATTTAATGCATGGAAAAACTTCCAAAATTTTTCATGATGATAAATATATGTTTAAAGGTTTAAGCAATCCATTTGTTGCTACGCGGTATCATTCTTTAATTGTTGAAGATAAGAGTCTGCCTGAATGTTTGGAAGTTACTGCTTGGACTAAAGAAGAAGAAATTATGGGGTTACGTCATCGATCGTTACCGATTTTTGGAGTACAATTTCATCCAGAGTCAATTTTAACCCAAGAAGGTAAAAAGATACTCGATAATTTTATTAAATTTAAATAAATATGATTATTTTACAAGCCATAGAAAAATTAAAGTGTAAACAGAATCTTCATATTCAAGAGATGCAAGGTTCTATGGAAGAGATTATGGGCGGTAAAGTTTCTACTGAAGATGTTGTTGAGTTTTTGCTTGCTTTAAGTGAAAAAAAAGAAACTATAGAAGAAATAACTGCTGCTG
>CAYQXW010000212.1:0-2934 GCA_964421615.1 uncultured Planctomycetales bacterium | reverse complement strand
ATAATTCTATTTAAACTAAAAATAATGGGGAGGGGTTTATGTACAAAGTCGTATTGATTCGCCATGGTGAAAGTGTTTGGAATAAAGAAAATAGATTTACCGGATGGACAGATGTGGATCTTTCAGATAAAGGCAAAGAGGAAGCAGCTAAAGGTGGAGAAGTCCTTAAAAAAGAAGGTTTTGTTTTTGATGTAGCATATACTTCTGTTTTAAAAAGAGCCATAAGAACTTTAAATATTGTTTTAGACCAGATGGATTTGTTATGGATTCCAGTTTATAAAAACTGGCGATTAAATGAACGCCATTATGGGAGTTTGCAAGGGTTAAATAAATCTGAAACAGCAGCTAAGTTTGGTGAGCAGCAAGTTTTAGTTTGGAGAAGAAGTTATGATATTCCGCCGGATCCTTTGACAAAAGAAGATCCTCGTTATCCTGGACATGATCCACGATATAAAGATATGAATCCTAAAGATATTCCTTTGACAGAGTGTTTGAAAGATACAGTTGCTAGGTTTTTGCCGTTTTGGCATGAAACAGTAGCTCCTGCTATTAAATCAGGGAAAAAAGTTATTATTGCTGCTCATGGAAATAGTTTGAGAGCTTTAGTGAAATATTTAGATAATATTTCTGATGAACAGATTGTTAATTTAAATATACCAACTGGGTTGCCGTTAGTTTATGAACTAGATAAAGATTTAAAACCGATTAAAAATTATTATTTAGGTGATCCTGAAGAAGTGAAAAAAGCGATGGAAGCTGTAGCTAATCAGGGAAAAGCGAAAAAATAATAATTTTTAATGGGAGATTATTCAATGTCTAGTATGCAGACTAAAATTGATGAGATGGAAAATAAAATGCAGGAGATTGAAGATCCAGTTAGATCTCGTGTGTTAGAGACAGCTAAGAATTTTAAAACCTCTTGGGTTGATTTAGGGCAAGTTTTATATTCTGTATACAAAGATAAATTATTTAAATCTTGGGGGTTTAGTAAATTTGAATTTTATACTTCCAAGGAAATAGGAATAAGAAAAGAGACCGCAATGAAATTATTGCGGTCTTATTTATTTTTAGAAAAAGAAGAGCCGAATTATTTAAAAAAAGAGGTTGTTGAGGAGAGCGAGACGAGTAAGGTTCCTTCCTATGAGGCAGTTAATCTTTTAAGGTTAGCGAAAAATAACAAGAATCTTGATAAGGAAGATTATGCTGATTTAAAAAAGAAAGTTTTAGATGATGCTAAAGATGTTAAAGATGTAAAGAAAGATTTAACTGCTATGATTAGGTGTAGAGAAGAGTTGGATCCAGAAGAGGCAAGACAACAAAAGCGAATTGCAATTTTAAAAAGACTTGTGGGAAGTTTAAAATCTGTACAAAAAGAGATTGAAATATCTAAATTACTGCCAGAAACTATTTCAAAAGATATTGAAAGTTTAATTGATAGAATAGAGAGTGAAGCTGATTAATGTTAAAAAAAATAAAAAAGTATTTTATTACTGGTGTTGTAGTTTTAGTTCCGATATGGTTGACTATCTATGTTTTGATAAGTATTTTTAATTTTTTAGACGGAATTTTAGGCAAATATTTATCAGTTAATTATTATTATTATGTTCCCGGATTTGGTTTTTTTATTTTTATATTTTTTATATTAATTTTTGGTTTTTTAGCAAGTAAGTTTTTAGTTGGTAAAAAGATTTTTATGAAATTTGAAAAATGGTTTTCTAGTTTACCTATTATTAAAAGTGTTTATCCTACATTAAAGTACATATTTAACTTTGTATCCGAACAGAAAGAATTTGGGTTTAAAAATGTAGTTTTAGTGGAGTATCCTTCAAAAGGAATTTGGTCGATAGGATTTTTAACGAATGATGATTTTGATATAGTTAATAAAGCATTAGACTCTGAAATGGTTTCAGTTTTTATTCCAAGTGTGCCTAATCCTTTAACGGGATTTGTTATTTTTGTATCAAAAAAAGAAGTTAAATCATTAGATATTCCCGTTAGTGAGGCTTTAAAAATTATTGTTTCAGGCGGTGTGGTTAAATCATAATCTATAAAACCATGAAAAAAATTCTAAGGTTAAAGTCTCAAAAAATTTCTGAAAAAATATTAAAAGATCTTGAAAGTAAAGGTTTAATTAAAACTTTAAGTGCACCAGTTGAAGTTTTGAATTGTAATTTACCTAAAGGGATGGTTAAAACAATTTATACTACTAAAGAAGAATATGGTAGTCATAAATTAATTTGTGTGAAATGTAATTCTAGTGAAATAAATTTAAATTCTCATCCGGATAATGAGGAATTTTTAATGTTTAATAATTCGGATTTAGTTTTTAATCCACTATATATTATTATTGCTCTAGAAAAAAACAATATTTTGCAAAAAAAAATAAAGAATTGTACTTTAACTGCCGATGATTTTATTGTGTTGGAGTTAAAGTATAATGATCCCCGAGTTAGTATTTTCACTATGTTAAAAGGTACGTGTCATTGTGAATTTACCTTTCCAGGCAAGGGGATTTCTCCAGTTTTTTTCGTAACTGAACCAAGTCGTTTAGAAATGTTTAAAAATAAACTTTGCGGGTATCAACTTTTAGTTGAATAAAAAATAAAAAACTTATGAAAAAAAAGATATTTTTTTTGATTTTTTTTGTTATTGTTATTGGTTTTTTAGCTTCAGTTTTTTCTTATTTAGGGGTTAAAGCTTATAAAGAAGCTAAGTATCAAAGAATGTTGATTGAAAGAAAAAAGCAAACCTGGATGCAATTAAAAACAGAAGTTGCAAAAGAGGCGATAGGTTTTCAAGGCGAACTAGGGGTTTTAATTAATGTATATTGTGGTTGGTTATTAAGCCCATTCTCGCCTTTGTACGGCCTATTAATTTGGTTTTTTTGTTTGGGTTGACCGCTTCGAATTTTTTAAATTATTTTACTTTGCACAG
>CAYQXW010000211.1:0-2936 GCA_964421615.1 uncultured Planctomycetales bacterium | reverse complement strand
AACAGTTATGGATTATAATGGTCGAGTTAAAAATATTTCTAAGCATAATTTGAAGTTTAATTACAGGAAATCAAATTTAGGGAAGTATATAGTTCTTGAAGCACAGTTAAAAAGAATCAACGTTGATTATAAAATTGTTGATATTGTTAATAGTAATTTTATGCGTCGAAAAGAAACTCAAGATTTAGCTTGGCCGTCTTGCGGATGTTTTTTTAAAAATCCTAAGAATGATTCTGCTGGTAGGTTAATAGATTTATGTGGGCTAAAAGGGAAAAGAGTTGGGGGAGCTCAGGTTTCTTTAAAACATGCTAATTTTATAATAAATGTGGGGAAAGCTTCATTTAGAGATATAATAGGTTTATCTAATATAGTAAAAAAAGAAGTAAAAAATAAATTTAAAATTTTATTGGAACCAGAGATAAAAATATGGAAAAACAAAAAATAGAAAAATTTAAAAAAGAAATTTTAAGTAAAGCTAAAATTGGTATTTTAATGGGTGGCCCGTCTGCAGAACGTGAAATTTCTTTAAAATCTGCAAAATCAGTTATAGATGCCTTAACTCAGGATGGACTTAATGTTTGTCCTATTGATATAACTACTGATGATATCGAAGAAAATAAAAAATTAATTAAATCATTAAAAGTTGATTGCTGTTTTATAGCGTTACATGGTCGTTTTGGGGAAGATGGGACAATTCAGGCTATACTTGATAGTTTAAATATTCCATATACTTGTTCTGATTCTAAAGCAAGTAAGTTAGCTATGGATAAAGTTAGTTCTCATGAGATTTTTTCTAAAGCTGGATTAAAAATACCAGGTTATTCTGTAATCTTGAAAAAAGATTTTGAGAAAGGGCAAGAAGTTGTAATAAGTTTTAATCTTCCGTGGGTTATAAAACCAGCTATGCAAGGGTCTAGTATTGGGCTAAGTATTATTGAAGATAAAAAAAATCTAAAAGAGGCTTTAAATCAAGCTTTTAAGTATGATGAAAAAGTTATTATTGAACAGTATATAAAAGGCCGAGAATTAACTGTTGGTGTTTTAGATGAGCAGGCTTTGGCTGTTATAGAGATAGTTACAAAAAATAAATTTTTTGATTTTCAGGCGAAATACCAGACAGGTTTTACTGAATATATTGTGCCTGCAAAACTTGATGCCGCTATTGTTCAAGAATGCCAGAAAATGGCGATAAAAGCACATAATTCATTGGGATGTTCTGGTTGCTCTAGAGTTGATATGTTATTGACAGAAAATAATGAAATTTTTATTTTAGAATTAAATAATATTCCTGGTTTGACGAATATGAGCTTATTGCCTAAAGCAGCTAGAGTTTGCGGTATCGATTTTACACAATTATGTTTAGTATTATTAAAATTAGCTTATGAAAAAAGAAAAAAATAAATCTAAAAATTATAAAAACCAAATTATAACTGCGAAGCTAGTTGTTTTTAGTGTGCTTTTTTTTAGTTTTCTTTTTTTTGTGAGAAACTTAACACAGTTAAGTTTTTTTAAAGTAAAAGATATTATTGTTAAAGATGGAAACAGCATTACTATTGATCAGAATGATAGTTTTGATTATTTAAAAGGTAAAAACATTTTTGATGTTGACCTAAGGAAAGAAGCTAAATATATCCAAGATAGATTTAGCGAATATCGAAGAATACGTCTTTTAAGATTTTTACCTAATCGTTTATGTATAGAACTGATTCGAAGGAAAACTATTGCTTGCATGAAAACAGGTAATAAACTATTTTGTATTGATGAGACGATGACACTTTTTGAAGGACCTTTGCTTGCTAATGAACAAGATATTCCAATGATTATTGGTTTAGAGAAGAAAGTTTCTCAGTTAAAAACTGGAAGGCGATATGTTATTCCTGAATTAATCACAATTTTTAGTATTATAAAAGAAAAAAATGCTAATGATAATTTAAAGAGTTACAAAATAATCTCAATAGATGTTTCTAATATGAATAATATCGTGTTGTTATTTTCTGATCAATTGCAGATTAGAATTACAGCAGATAGTATAAAAGATAGAATTAGTATCTTGGGTAATTTAATGATTCAAGTTAGTAATAGTATTGATAAAATTGAGTATATAGATTTTCGATTTAAAGAGCCAGTTATTAAATTAAAAAATCCTGTTTAAGGAGATAATATATGTTAAAAAGTTATTTTTGTGCTTTAGATATCGGATCAAGCAAAATTGCAGCAGTTGTTGCGTTGATGAAAAAAAATAAGATAGTCGATTTATTTTTCGATTCAGTTGTTGCAAAGGGTGTAAAAAATGGGGTTATTATTGATCCAATAGAATTGTCTGATGTAATCAATAAGTTAGTTAAAAGTTTAAAAAATAAAAGTGGTATTAAAATTAAAGATATTCATGTTAATATTTCTGGTCAAGATGTTATTGTCAAACATAGCAGTGCAGTTATTCCTTTGACTGAAAGAGGTAATAAATTAATAACATCTACTGATATTGACAGAGCTACTCAGCAGGCTTTGTTATTAGGTTCTAATATAGATGAGGAAATTATTCATCATATCCCTTATAAGTATGTTATTGGTGGTTCAAGTGATGTTGTAAATCCTTTAGGATTATATTCTAATCGTTTAGAAGTTGAATTGATTTTGATTTGTGGTAAATTATCTGTTATCCAATCTTTAACTCATGTTATTCATCAAGCTGGATGTGAGATTCGATCTGTTTCTTTTGCTAGTTTAGCTAATTGTGCAATAATTTATAATGATGAGTTTAAAAAAGGAACCTCGGTTGTTTGTGATTTTGGCAGTGATGTTACTGAGGTTTTGATTTTTAAAAATGGTTTTCTTAAATCTGTAAAAGTTTTTAATTTTGGCGGGAAAGATTTAACTTTGGTACTTGTAGACTCATTAGGTATTTCCTGGGATTTAGCTGAAGATATAAAAATTTC
>CAYQXW010000210.1:0-2951 GCA_964421615.1 uncultured Planctomycetales bacterium | reverse complement strand
AGTTAATTATTCGAGAAATTTTTAAGAATATGCCTAGTGAAAAAAAATGTGATTGTTGTAATGCATTGAAGTTCTCGATTGTTACTGATCCGAAAGTAATTACTCCAAAGATTAAAAAAGATCTTAAGGTTATTATCGGCAAATATGTAAAATGAAAGGGTTGTTTAAATGGATTATAAATTAAATTTACCTAAAACAGATTTTCCTATGAAGGGGGACCTTCCTAAAAGGGAGCCTAATTTCTTACAGAAATGGAATGAAATAGGATTGAATGATTTAGTAAAAGAAAAATCTAAAGGTAAACCTAAATATATTCTTCATGACGGTCCACCTTATGCAAATGGGAATATCCATATTGGCCATGCTTTAAATAAAACTTTAAAAGATATTATTGTTAAATATAAAACTATGCAGGGGTTTGATTCTTGTTATGTTCCTGGGTGGGATTGCCATGGATTACCAGTTGAGCATGCACTTTTCAAGGAATTAAAAATTAGCAAATACATGATTAATCAGGTAGAGTTTCGTAAAAAAGCTCATGATTATGCGATGAAGTTTGTTAATTTGCAGAAAGAAGAGTTTAAAAGGTTAGGTATTTTAGGAGAATGGGATAATCCATATTTAACTTTAAATAAAGATTATGAAGTAGGTATTGTCGAATCTTTTTTAAAGTTAGTTGAAAAAAAATATATTTACCGCGGATTAAAACCTGTGAACTGGTGTTGTAAATGCGAGACTGCGTTGGCGGAAGCTGAAGTAGAATATGAAGATCATACTTCACCTTCGATTTTTGTTAAATTTGCTTTAGAGAAGAATAAGGATTTTTCTGAAAATAGTTTTTTAGTTATTTGGACGACGACCCCTTGGACATTGATTGCTAATGTTGCAGTTGCGGTTCATCCTGATTTTTTATATTCTTATATAAAAACTGATAAAGGAAATTTAATTATTGCCAATGTCCGTTTGCAAGTTTTAGCTTCTTTAGGAATAGAAAAATATGAATTGATTAAAGAGTTTAAAGGAAAAGAATTAGAAAATTTAATTTATAACCATCCGTTTGGATTAAGAAAAGGTAAAGTTGTTTTAGCTAATTATGTTTCAGGTGAAGATGGAACGGGTTTAGTGCATACTGCTCCTGGTCATGGCGCGGATGATTATCATACCGGGTTAAAATATAAATTAGAAATAGTTATGCCTGTTGATGGTCGCGGTAAATATGATGAGAGTGCAGGGGAATTTAAGGGGATGAATGTTTATGATGCTAATCCTCTTATTTTAGAAAAATTAAAATCTATGGATTTGCTGTTATTAGCGGATAAAATCCGACATTCGTATCCTCATTGTTGGCGATGTAAAAATCCGATTATTTTCCGTGCAACTAACCAGTGGTTTTTAGGAATTGACCATAAAGAAGAAGGTTTTCAAAATACATTAAGGGATAGATTACAGAAAACTATTAAAGAAGATGTTACTTGGATTCCTGCTGCTGGTCGTGAAAGAATTTCAAGTATGGTGGGCTTGCGTCCAGATTGGTGTTTATCCAGACAGAGATATTGGGGTGTACCTGTCCCGTCATTAATTTGTAAAAAATGTGGTAATGAATTTTTGGATACGCAGGTGATTAAGAAGTTTATATCATTTATAGAAAAAGAAGGAACGGATAGTTGGTTTATCCATGATGTTAAAGATTTTCTTACAAATGAAACAAAATGTCCTACGTGTTCTGCTCAAGAGTTTGATAAAGGTGTAGATATTCTAGATGTTTGGTTTGATTCTGGAGCAAGTAACCAATCAGTGCTGAAAAAAAGAAAAGAAGTTGGGCAGTTTCCCGCAGCATTGTATTTAGAAGGATCAGATCAGCATCGTGGATGGTTTCAGGCTTCGTTAATTGTTTCTATGGCAGTAGATGGAAAACCACCATTTAAAAATGTTTTAACACATGGATTTGTTGTTGATGGTGAAGGCCGCAAGATGTCTAAATCTATGGGTAATGTTATTTCGCCAGCTGATATTATTAAAAATTCTGGAGTAGATATTTTGAGACTTTGGGCAGCAGCTAGTGACTATAACGAAGATATTAGAATTTCTCCTCAAATTATAACAAGATTATCGGATTCTTATCGTAAAATTCGTAATACTGCTAGATTTATTTTAAGTAATTTATATGATTTTGATCCAGAAAAAGATTATGTATCTTATGATAAATTAAAGAAAATTGATCAATGGATTTTAGCAAGGATGGAATTTTATAGAGGATTAATTGAGAATGCTTATGGGACGGATGCTAATCCAAATTTTGAATTTTATAAAGCTTATAAAGGTATTTATGATTTCTGTAATGAAGATTTATCTATGTATTATTTAGATATGGTAAAGGGGCGTTTGTATACTCAAGGTGCAAAATCGTTAGAAAGAAGAGCGGCGCAAACTGCGTTATACGAAATAATTAATTGTTTAGTTCGTTTAATGGCACCGATTTTTGTTTTTACAGCAGAAGATATTTGGCAGAATATTCCTAAGAAGCAAGAAGATAAGTCTATAGGCAGTGTACATTTGTTATCTTGGCCTAAAGCGAATCCAACTTTTAGACAGGATGATAATCCAGATAATATTGATAAATTTTTGCAACCGGTTTTTGATTGGATTCCGCTTTTAACAAAAATGTTAGAAGAAAAAAGAAGTAATACGGAAATAGGAAGTTCTTTTGATGCAAAAATAAAAATGTTGACAAAAAATGCAAATCGTTATAAATATTTAGGGGACTTGCAAGAAGATTTATGTGAAATTTTTAAAGTTTCTTGCGTGGAAATAGAAAGTATAGCTGATTTCTCAAATTTTGAGCCTGTTGATTCTAATTATCCTGATTTAGCAATTCAAATAAGTAAAGCTGAGGGCATTAAATGCGATCGTTGCTGGAATTTTTCTTCTGAGTTCATCAAAGATGATAAGCA
>CAYQXW010000209.1:0-2959 GCA_964421615.1 uncultured Planctomycetales bacterium | reverse complement strand
ACGTTCATAATTAAAACTGTTTATAAGATTTAACTTATCTTTAATCTGATTATCCGACTCGCTATCTTCTATAATAAATCCTATACCACAAGGATTACGAAATTTTTCTTCATGACGAAACATAACAGTTTCATTACCTATACTTAATTTATTTTCACCACTACCAATTGTTACTAATTTAACCGGAGGCTGGCTTGCCGCATCAAGAGTATTTTTAGCATCAGCGCTAACATACGGACATTTTTCAATACTTACAGCTTTTTTCGCAAGCTGCATCGCAAAAGCTAAACAAGTCGCAACGCCGCATTCTTTACAATTAGTTTTAGGTAATAATTTATAAATATCTAAACCTGATAAAGCCATATTTTTGTGTCTCCTTTTATATATTAATAATATTCTATTCTAACAAAGCCACCGCTAAAAGTAAAGACTAGGTTAAACGTTCTTAGTTATCTTTATAAACTCACTAACTTTCTTCCAATCCTTCACCCCTGGTTCAATTTCCACTGAACTGGAAACATCCACCCAATTCGGTTGCACTTTTTTAATTGCTTCTCTAATATTTTCCGCGTTTAACCCGCCGGATAAAAATAATTTATTTTTAATCTGTTTGCGTATTTTGGCTAATTTATCCCAATCAAACTGTTTACCTGTGCCACCATGAGCAGATTGCGAGTAAGTATCAAAAAGGACACCAAAAGTTTTATAGTTTAAAACTTCATTTAAATTTATACTTTCACCCACACGAAAAGCTTTCAGTACTTTATTTTTAGGAAAGTTAGCACAAAACTGTGCAGTTTCTTCTCCATGAAGCTGTAAAATATCTAAACGACATTCTTGAGCAATTTTTCGTAAAGTATTCGCTTTGGCATTTACAAAAACTCCAACTTTTAAAATATTTTTTGGTAAATTTTTAATTATTGATCGCGCTTTTAAAGGACTGATATATCTTTTACTTTTCTTGTAGAATATAAATCCCAACGCATCTGCTCCAGAATTAACCGCAAACAACGCATCTTCAAGATTCGTAATCCCACAAATTTTAATTTTTACTTCAGAGTTTTTCATTTTTTTAATTATATAGGATGAGCACAATAAAATTTTTTATTTTAGCCAGCATCTTTAAGATGCGAGCGGCCCGGTTCGCCTCAAATCTTTTGTTATCGAGAGCGAGCAGCTTAGCGAAGCGAGATTTTTCCGGTGGGAAAAATCGAGCGGTGATGGATAAAATAAAAAATTTTGTGCGAATCCTTTTAGTTTGTAAACAAAATTAAACTTCACCAACCCATTAAATCCAATATCTTAGATTTAAGATCCGTTGACCGCAAAATTGATTCACCAACCAAAATTGAGTTCACGCCTAGAATTTTTAAGAATAAAACATCTTGATAGGTCTTAATACCGCTTTCAACAACAACTACTCTATCTTTTGGAACAAGAGGATAAAGTTTTTCTGTATTTTTGAGGTCAACTTCTAAACTGTGAAGATCTCTGTTATTTAATCCTACAGCAAAAGTGACAGTATTTTTTTTCTTATTGGCGGATTTTTCAGAAATAACGATTGGGGAAACTTTTAAGCTCAAAACTTTTTTCAATTCTTTCTCGGTATGAGATTCAACTAAACAATCCATCCCTAAACTATCTGCTAATGCAATCAGCTCCACTAAAACATCTTTGGATAATAAATCTGCTATCAAAAGTATGGCATCTGCGCCGAAATATCGGGACTCATAAACTTGATACGCTTCAAAAATAAAATCTT
This sequence comes from uncultured Planctomycetales bacterium, assembly GCA_964421615.1. GTDB lineage: Bacteria > Omnitrophota > Gorgyraeia > Gygaellales > Profunditerraquicolaceae > CAYQXW01. The sequence goes on along the minus strand of CAYQXW010000209.1, from coordinate 1,197 downwards.
TACGTAAAACAGGTAGATTAACTACACTTTTTACTTCATTAATAAAAAGAGGATTTCCTGCAAAAAAATCTTCTTCAGTTAAAACTGAAATCGCTTGTGCACCTGCGTCCTGATAAGCTTTAGCAATTTCAATTGGATTAAAATCTTCCCTAATTAACCCTTGAGACGGAGATTGCTTCTTAATTTCCGAAATCAAAGTAATATTTTTCGGTTTATTAATCGCATTAATAAAACCTCGCGTTGCAGGTAAAGCTGCAATTTTTTCCTGCAAAATTTCTAAAGGCAAATTTTGCTTTGCTAATACAAGTCTTTCTTTTTTCTTTGCTACTATCTCTTTTAAACAATCAGTTTTTTTCATTTAGAATATTCCCTTAATTGATTTAATTTTTCCAACGCTTTTCTAGAATCAATTGAATATTTAGCTAATTCTATTCCTTCTTTTATCGAAGATACTTTATCTGCAACATACAACGCTGCTCCAGCATTTAACACAACAATATCTCGATAAACTCCTTGAACTCCATTTATAACATCATTAAAAATTCTCAAATTATCTGCGATTTCATGACATCTCAACTCTTCAAGATTAATCCTCTTAAAACCAAAATCTTCCGGAGTAACTACATAATCTTTTACACTTCCATTTACAAATTCTGAAATACTCGTCGCACTTGAAGTGCTTATCTCATCTAACCCTTCCTGCCCATGAACTATCAACGAATGCTTTGTCCCTAAATTACCTAAAACTTTCGCCATAGTACTGGTTAACCCTGATTCAAAAACTCCAATCAATTGATGCGTCGCACCTGCAGGATTAGACAACGGACCAAGAATATTAAATATCGTCCTTTTACCAATTTGTTTTCTTGCTGGCATCGCAAATTTCATTGAAGGATGAAAAGCTTGCGCAAACAAAAAAGCAATCCCAACTTCATCTAAAGCTTTTTCAATTCTTTCTAAAGGCAGATTAATATTAACTTTTAAAGTCTCTAAAATATCTGCACTGCCGCAAGCACTAGACGCTGCACGATTACCATGTTTAGCAACTGTCACGCCAACTCCACTAACGACAAAAGCAACTAATGTAGAAATATTAAATGTACCTTTTTTATCTCCACCTGTACCGCAAGTATCTAAAATAACTTCCTTATTAGTTTCGACTTTTAAAGAAAACTTACGCATAACCGTTGCAGCAGC
>CAYQXW010000208.1:0-2962 GCA_964421615.1 uncultured Planctomycetales bacterium | reverse complement strand
ATTCGCGGGCTTTATACTAACATAAAATCGCTAGCATGCACTCTACGCTACCGCCGGCGCAATATGATACGCCGCGGTGCACTTCTGTGCTACCGCCGGTCAGGAATTTCACCTTGCCCTGAAGATTATTTACTGAGTATAATCTAAAAATGACCTCTTGTCAAGCCTATAAAAAACCTCTATAATTAACTTATGTTAGAAAAAATTCACAAATTACTTATTTCTAAAAACAAAACCATTGCAACAGCTGAATCTTGCACTGGCGGATTACTTTCTGCAAAATTAACAACTCTTTCCGGAAGCTCCCAATATTTTCAATTAGGCTTAATAACTTACAGTAATAAATCTAAAAATCAAATTTTGCAGATTCCTTTAAAAATGATCAATAAATACGGCGCAGTTTCATCCATAATTGCTAAAAAAATGGCAATTTCTGTAAAGAATATTGCAAAAACTGACTTCAGCATTTCTATCACTGGAATTGCAGGCCCAACTGGCGCAACAGCCAATAAACCTATTGGCACCGTGTTTATCTGTCTTTGTAATAAAAATAAAACAATTTGTAAAAAATTCTTGTTTCACGGCTCACGAAATAAGATTAGAGAACAATCAACAACTACTGCTTTAAAACTATTACTACAAATAATTTCTAATTAACTTTATGAGATTATTCATAGCCATCCCTCTACCATCTCAAATTCAGAATTATATAAGTGTTTTACAAAATAACCTTAAACAATATCAAAAAAAAATAATCTATGTACAAAATAAAAATACGCATATTACTTTAAAATTCCTTGGAGAAACACCAAACAATAAAATTAGTGATATCTTAAATTCTATTAAAACCATTGCAGAATCTAATACGTCATTCAATGCTAAAATTTCAACCGTAGATTCTTTTCCCAATTCTTTTAATCCAAAAATACTTTGGCTAGGTTTAGATAAAATTTCTGAAGAAAAAATAAAAAAAATTGCTGTAGGGTTAGATAATTTATTAGAATCCCATGGATTTCAAAAAGAAACGAGAGATTTCACCTCGCATATTACCTTCGCAAGAGTTAAAGATAATATTAACAATAGCATATTAGCAAATGAATTAGTAAAAATAAAAAAAAATATTGAATTAACAGATTTTAAAAAATTTAATATTGATAAAATTACTTTATTTCAAAGTAGATTAACAAATGCAGGTGCAATTTACGAAGTTATTGGGGAAACAAATCTTAAAACAATTTGAAGTATAATATTAGCATAAAATCCTGCAATAATATCATCAATCATAATACCCACAGATCCATGCAAATCTTGTAATTTAAAAGCTGGATATGGTTTTAAAGTATCCAATACTCTAAATAATATAAAAGCACTAACAAAAATTCTTATATCGTAAAAAGGTAGAAACAAAAGAGAAAGAAACATCCCAGCAACTTCATCAATTACAACATGTTTAGGATCTTTATTTAAAGATTGCTTCTCTTCTATTCCAGCGAATAAAAAGCCTAAAAAAGATACTACTAACACCGCCCACAATTGCCATAAATAATTACTCGCAAAAAATTTAATAAATATTAATAAAGCAGCAAAACTCCCAAAAGTTCCAGGAATTAAAGGTAGGTATCCTATAAAACAAAAAGATGAAATAATCCTCGCAGAATATTGCAGAACATTAAACATAAATTAAATATTAGCAATTATTTTTCTGTTATTCCATAAATAAGAAAAACCAGAATGTACAGTTAAAATAACAATTACTAACATGGAATAGTAAATACCCTGTTTAAACCAAGTTTCCCAAGTAGGATTCCAAGTTGAAAAATTTTTCATTGCTTCTTTAAAAACAACAAAGGCCAAAATTAAAAATATCACTATCATCTGTGAAACTGTTTTACCTTTACCATATCTACCAGCAGATAAAACTTTACCTTTATTTAAAGCAAATAAACGCAATGAAGTCACTAAAATATCTCTTGAAATAATTATCATAAACATCCAATCTTTAATCAACTGCATCCACAAAAAAGCAGCAAAAGCAGACAACACAAGGATTTTATCTGCAATAGGATCCATTAGTTTCCCAAAATCAGTAATCATATTCCTTTTTCTAGCAATTGTACCATCAAATAAATCAGTTAATGCCGCTAAAGTAAAAATAATTAAACTCAAACTTTTAGCAACTAAACCGTTTAAAGAAAAACAAACCATAAAAACAAAAGCCAACAACATTCTCAATATAGTGAGCTTATTTGCTAAATTCATATTTTTTCCTCTCCTACTAAATCATATTCTAAAGTATCATTAATTTTAACTTTAATTAAATCTCCTGCTTTAATATTGCGAGAAGATTTTACATAAACTACTCCATCAACCTCTGGAGCATCATACTGCGTTCTACCTAAAAAATATCCTTTATTATCTTTCTTATTGTCCTCATCAATTAAAATTTCTAACTCTTTTCCCAAAAACTTTTTATTAACTTCTGCTGCAATTTCCTGCTGAGACAACATAACAGTATCAAATCTCTGTTGTTTAATTTTAGAAGAAACTTGTTTAGGCAAAGTATAAGCCTTAGTCCCTTCTTCTTTAGAATAAACGAAAACTCCTAATCTGTCAAACTTAACTTTTTTAATAAATTCTAAAAGTTCTTTAAAATCTTTATCAGTTTCTGTTGGAAACCCAACAATTAAACTAGTACGTATTGCACAATCAGGAATTATTTTTCTAATTCTATCGATTAAATCTTCAATTTGTTGCCTATTTACTGACCTATTCATTAATTTTAATATTCTATTATTAACATGCTGAATAGGAATATCTAAATACTTACAAATCCGTTTTTCATCCCGAATGAATTTGAGCAAATCATCATTAACTCTAGAAGGATATAAATATAATAACCGAAACCAATCTATATTTTTTGTTTCTTTTACAATGTTTTTAATTAAATCATAAAGTTTAAATG
>CAYQXW010000207.1:0-2963 GCA_964421615.1 uncultured Planctomycetales bacterium | reverse complement strand
CGATACGATAGAGCAAAAAACTGATAGCTTAAAAAACATTTTTATTTTTATATTTAAAATATTAAGCTTTAAAAAAGTATGGTTTGGTTTTTCTTTTAACATTATATCTTTAATCATATGGTTATTTGTATTATCTAAAGCTGATCTTAATTTAGCTTTTTCTTTAGATAGCTTACATTATGTTTTCATTGGCATAGCTTCTTATCTTTTCTTGAAAGAAAAAATAAATAAATTCCGCTGGATAGGCACTTTTTTAATTATGGTAGGAATCACAATAGTAAGCCTAAGCAAATAAACAATCTAAAATCTTGATATTTGTCTTTTCGTTTAATAAGCTTATTTCTGCATCAGAATAATTTTTTGCACTAAAAACTCTAGGATGGTCAAATTTTGAACAAATTGATTTTAATAAATTGGTTTTTGCAGATAAAGAATACTCTCCAGTAATATCTACTCCTAAAATTTCCGTATTACCTTTTATGACTTTTAACATATTCAATAAATCTTCTAATAGAATTTTGCCAGCTTCCCAGTTTGTAAGAGCAGACTCTTGAGTTAAACAATCTTTATCAATACTAATATATACTTGTTTACGTTTTAACTTTTTTATTTCATTAAAAATAAACATTTTAAAATCAAAATTTTTCATTTGTTTCCAGTAAATTTCTTTATGCAAAAATCTATTTTGAATACGTATTGACTAATTATCAGGAATATTTCTAAATAAAACTGGTGTATTTTCCATCTCAAATGGAAAAATTTTTAATCTTGAATGTTTCAATGCTTTTAAATTAGCAGTTTGAATCGAAGGGAAACTTAAATCATCACTAGATACCCCAAAAATTAATATTTCTCCAACATTATAATTATTCAAAACATGAGTAACCCAAGAACCACAACCTAATTTAGGAGGACAAATATCCCAGTCAGGATGATGGTCAAAAATAATTAATGTAATTGGCTGTTCAAATTTACTTATTAAAAGGCTAGAAACATGATGATAATCACCAGAACCGGTAAAAGTAACATGATTACGGGATTGAATATGCAGTTTTTTTAAAACATCTTTACTCGTATTTAAACTCATCCAAAGACGAGCATCAGATGAAATATCTTTAAAATTAACAATTTCAGGATTAAAACGGTTAATTAAATTTTTTTGTTTAGTTAAACTATCATCAAAATTAAGAATCCTTAATTGCCCTGAAAGCATTTTAAGATTTTAAATTTAAAGCTTTCCTTAACGCTTCTTCAAAAAGCTCCATGGATAAATCAATTTCTTTTTGAGTAATATACAAAGAAGGTGCTAATGTAAAAACATTTTTATAATAACCACCTACATCCAAGATTAAACCTCTTGTTTTTCCACCAGAAGTTAATTTACCACTCAAACCAATGTTAGTAATTTTATCGGTAAGTTCTTTATCTGGAGTAAAACCATCATCTTTACAAATCTCCATTCTCAAAGCTAACCCTAAACCACTAACATCACCTATTTGCTTATATTTCTTTTTTAAATCTTTCAAACGATTAAGGAAATATTCACCTTTTTTAGGAATATCAGACGTAAAAGTTGCATCTTCCATAATTTTTACCGCCTCTAACCCTACAGCTGTTCCCAAAGGATTAGAAGAAAAAGTAGAATGTGTTGATCCCGGAGGAAAAACTTTTGGAGAAATTAATTTTTCTTTCGCCCAAATACCAGACAAAGGATTCAACCCATTTGTCAGTGCTTTCCCAAAAACAATAACATCTGGCTTTATCCCAAAATGCTCAATAGCCCAGAATTTACCTGTTCTATAAAACCCCATCTGTACTTCATCGTCAACAAAAAGGATATTATACCTATCTAATATCTCTTTTAGTTTTGGATAATACTCGTACGGAGGAATAACATATCCACCTGTGCCTTGTATAGATTCAACATAAAACGCACCAAACTCAGATTTATTATTTTTCTTATTCAAAACTCCGTGATATTCTGTTTCAAAAAGTTTTTCAAATTGTTTTATACAAAATAATTTACAACTATCTTTTTTCTTATCATATGGACAACGGAAACAATATGGAAATGGAATAAACAAAGCTCTATCTCCGAAATGCCCGAACTTCTCACGATACCTATAACTAGAAGTAATTGCTGAAGCCGCTAAAGTTCTGCCATGATATCCACCCATAAAAGAAAAAACTAAATTTTTTCCTGTTTCATTGCGAACCAACTTCAATGAATCTTCAATTGCCTGAGATCCACCTACGTTAAAATGTACTCTTCCCTGCATTCCAAAAGTTTTTTCGATATTCTGCGCAAGTTTAGTTGCAAGTAAAATTTTCTCTTTATGCAAATACTGGCAAGCAAGCTGAGGTAATCTATCTATCTGTGCTTTTAATGCATTATTTAATCTTTCATTTTTATAACCAAAATTTACAGCAGAATACCACATCTGTAAATCAAAAAATTCTGTCCCGTTTTTATCATATAAAAAACAACCATCCGCTTTTTCAAAAATATTTAAAAATTCAGCATAATGAACTGTATCGCCCCAAGAACAATATTTTGACTCTAATTCCAATAACTCTTTATCAGTCAGTTCTAATTTACTTCCCATTAACCACCTCTTGTAATTGCAAAAATAAATGATTAAGATTTTTAAATCCTAAATAATCAACTTTTTTCCCTTTTATATGCTGCAATAAAGTGCCTTTAGCAAAAACAAAATCCGCCACATTAGCCGGACAAGTATCTGAAAGTCCATCACCAACATAAATAATAATTTTATTCCTAAGCATTGCTTCAAGCAAGTGTTTTATTTTACAATGCCCACAAAAATGACAATATTTATTTGATAAAGGAAATGCTGGAATTAGTCTATCTTTAGTTATTGTTAAATTATTAGCAAAAATTTTTATTCCGGAAATATTATTAAATTTAAGTATATTTTCAATAATAAATTTAAAATTATCGC